>NZ_JBYTBG010000011.1:0-129431 GCF_058788915.1 Brevibacillus sp. FW301-21C12A | reverse complement strand
TGGAGTGTAAACCAGCCATATAAAAAAGTGAAAAACTACGCTAGAGGAAGATCAAGCACGTTTAATGGTGAAGAGCTTCCAAAAGTATCATTTTGAATATTATACCAATTTTTCTGGCGTTTGGACGAGGACAGACGCAAAAAAACCGGGTAGTTTGCCCTACCCGGTGTAAGTCCGAAATGTATTTTGCCAATGACCGCAGTGGTCAAGGAGTAGCTTTGGCCCGCAGCAGGTTCAACCCCATCCCGATAAAGACGATCCCGGTCAATTTGTTCAGGATAGAGGAAAAATGCGGATTGTTGCGCAGCTTTTGCGTGACGAACGAAGCGAACAGTGCGACCAGGCTGAACCAGATTCCGCCCGTCAGCGTGAAAGTCAGGCCCAACAGGAGAAAAGGCAGCGGACCTGTGTGGGTCGCGTCGACGAATTGCGGCAAAAACGCGATGAAAAACAAAGCGACCTTCGGATTGGTAACGCTCGTGACAATCGCTTGCCCGTACACCTTCCCCGCTTTCCGGCCAGGCGAGGCCGTGGAGTCGAACGACAGCGCTTCCTTGGTCATGAACATGCGCACGCCCAGGTAGACGAGATAGGCGACGCCGAGAATTTTGACGATGTTAAAAAGCACGACCGATTGGGCCAGGATGAGCGACAGGCCGAAAGCAGCCAGCACGGTGTGAATGAGCGAGCCTGTCAGGATGCCGAGAACAGAGAGGATGCCAGCTTGACGTCCCTGCGAAATGCTGCGGCTGATAATGTACATCGTGTCGGTTCCGGGAATCAGGTTAAGCATGATCGCTGTCAGTACAAACGCTTCGTAATGAACAATGCCAAACATCTCTCTTCACACTCCATTCATCGTAAGACAGGACGGTCACCATGCCTGTCTGGGCGCGCGTTCCCCTATTTTTGCTTAAACAACTGCTCTTATTTTGCCAACACTGCAAAATCTGTGTCAATAACAACATGGTTTGCGAAACAGTCCGTAATTCAATCCGAGTACGAAAAAAAGCCCCTGACGACAAAATCGGTGACAGGAGCTTTTCTCATATCCGTGCCGACTGCCCGACTGCCATGGCCGAAGCAGCGACAAGTTGCTTAGTGCGCTGATGGAACGCCTTACGGAGCGGTTTGCGGAGTGCGTATCCACCCCTCTTGTCCGTCCAGTGTAATCTGGGACCAGCCGTTCAGCTCTGCGCCGATGGCGAGAGACTCGTCTGCCACCACTTCGCCGATCACGTCATACTCTTCGCCTGGCCCCGCAAACACCTGCACGGTTTGCGGCTCGGCGGCAGGCTCCTCAGCGGCCGGGGCGTCAACGCCAGTGCCAGTGCCGGAGGAATCCGTTTCAGCTTCGTCCGCGTCAGGCGCCATGTCGGCGACCTTTTCGACGTAGGCCAGCCCTTCGGAAGTGAGCTTGAACCGGGCGTACTCCTGCTTGCCTTTTCCTACCGCATTCTTAATGATGGCATGCTCGGCATCTTCTACCGCAAATTCGTCCGCTTCGATCGCAAAGCGCTGCTCCATCGTCTTTTGCGACAAGTCAGGCAGCAGGCCTGTGTAGGAAAACTCCCGCTCTTTGCCCGCCGCCTGCACGAGCATGACAGGCGCTTTGGCGCCGCCCAGAGCGTCCGCGATATGGACGCGGCCCGATTTTATGTCAAGGCCGTCAAAGCTGTGCTCCAGATAGACGAGCGAATCATCCTGCAGCTTGGCTGCAACGTACAGACGCTGATCCTCTTCCACGAGGCCATACGCATACAGCTTGGCTCCCCATAGATCGGTACCGGAGAAGATTTCTGTAAAAATTTTGTCCGGGTATTTGACCGCAAGCAAACGGCCTGGGTCATAGTCGAGCCAGCGATTCTCCACTTCCGCTACGAGCGTCGCCGTGTCTTCCAGTGGGCTCAGCTCCTGATACAGCTCAATCGCTTTGGAAAATTGGCGCGACTTGGCGTACTGCTCCGCCTCCCGCAAGCGAGCTTTCAGATGGTCGCTGATCGTATCGAGCGCACGGGAATCATCCGGGAGCACATCCTGTATTTTCCGGTAAGCGGCCGCCATTTTGACGAACGAGGCGAGGTCCTGCTTGCGAATTGCTTCTTTCAGTTCGTCCTGCGCGTACTTTTCCAGCCGCGTCAGCAGCCAGTCTGCCGCAAAGCTCTGCTCGGCATAGTGGCGCAGACTGCTCGCCGTCCTGAAAATCACTTCCTCAAAAGAGGCGTTGTTTATCAAGGAGCGCAGCTTCGTTTTTTCATAGTGCTCAAACAGCGCCAGCAGCGCTTCCTGCTTTTGGGGCTGGCCGCCGTAGTACTCCGCGGGAATGGCGAGCAGCGTATCAATGAACGATTCGTCGCGATAGCTTTCTTTGTCCAGATTCGCCTGCGACTGGTCGCGGGCAGCCTGCATCGCCTGCTGGTAATAGTCGGACCAGCCTTTTTCCAGGCGCAAATGAGCGGACAACTGCTGGAAAAACGCAGCCGCTGCGCCAGGCTGGTTCGCGTATGTCTTTCGCATGGCCTGGTATGTCTCATACGTCTCCAAAACGTCCGCGTCCTGTTTGGCCTGCATGGCGGTTTGCGCTTTTTGCTGAAGCCCCTCCATTTCCAGACGGATCGAGGTCAACTGCGACATGAGCGCGCTCCACTGCTCGTCCCCGTAGGAGATGGCGCCGATGTCGCTGGCCCGGGCAAAGCTTTCCTCGGCTTGCAGCAGGTTGTTGGCTTCATAATAGGCTTTGGCCTGATCGTACAGGGTCATCTGTCTGTACCCGAGCACAAGCTTGACGCAAACAGCGACAAGCGCGACGGAAAACACGATGAGCGCCACATTTCGGACAAACAGCGATTTTTGATAGGATGAGATTTTCATCAAAGGCGGCTCCTTCACAGTACGCCTTTAAAATCAGGATCAAAGGCGAAATGCGTATCTACCCTGTTTTTGGTAGAATGATATAGTTGCTCCCAGCCTTCGCTTCGATGCGTCTGGAGCATTTTGGCGAGCCGCAGCAGCCGTTCGCGAGGCAAATAATCCATAAATTCGATAATCAGGTCCTGATACTCGTCCACATACGTCCTCATCCGCAAAGCCGCGCCAGCCACTTGCCCAATCAGTTGCTCCCCGTTTTCCAGCAGCAAAATTTGCTTTTTGTAGCGCCGGACGTAATCCAGTACGGCTTTTTTGACCAGCGACGGCTGCACTTTGACGACTTCACGCACGTATTCCATGAAGTCTTTGTCATAGGTGGAGGGGATCAGCGTTTCCAGTTCAAGCTCCATGTCCTTGCGCAGCACGAAGTGATTCAGAAACATGATTTTGCGAATTTTGATCGTATCAGAATCGACAAAATAGCCGATTTCTCGCGTTTTTTCGTAGGCTTCCTTGATCTGTCCGGCCTTGACGTCGGCTCCGACCTGTTCCAGATGCTGCAGCAGCGATTTTTTGAGCGCTTCTTCCTCGCGGGTGAAAAACGTCAGCAACTGGGCGTCTCTCTCATACGAACCGTACTTTTTTTGCATCGCGAAAAAAAGGCAAACGAGCAGCAAGCCCACGCCAAAAGCAACGGCTATCTGCACCAGCGTGTCGGCACAGAGGATCGCGAGGCAAATGAACAGGCCGAGCAGCAAAAAGCGCGTCTGCACATAGCGGCGCGTCACGGCAGCGGAGACTTCGCGAACCGGGGTGTAGGCTCTGCCGCACGCGTCACAGTGCGTATCCCAGAAGACGTGGTAAGTGTGGCATCGTTTGCAGGCCATGATCCGTTCAAAAGCGTGCGCCGTTTTCCGACTCTTTCGAAATTGAACACCGATTCGTTTTCTCATGGCTGGTTCCTCTTCTCATTTAACAGACGGTGAAGATGCTGATCGATTTCGGCTGCGGAGAGGTTGCGCCGTTTCAGTCGCAGCAGCTTGAAGAAACGCACTGCCAGCAGCAAAAAAGCGGCAAAGAGAAGGAAATAAGTTAACATAAAAATTCTCCCTCATAAAAGTGTCGAAATCTGTAACAAAGAATCACGTCGTATCGTATTACGAGTAGGAGCGCAATCATCTACTACTTTTTCACTATTCTTTAATCTAGTGGTATAGTGTCACAGTCTTACTTTGTTTGCAATAGTACTTAAATTCTGTACGCAGAGGGGTCCTCATGAAAAAGTTACGTTTTGGCTTGTGGTATCGATACGCATTGTGTCTCATGGTTCTGTTTGTGTCAGTCATCTACGGTGCGCACCCAGGCTTTGCGCAAACCGCCGGAAACAGCATGGATGCGGTACTCGTCGTGGACGTCAGCAACTCGATGACGCAGAGCGACAAGAACAAGGTCAGCAATGAAGCGATGAAAATGTTCGTCGACATGACCTCGATTCAGGCGAACAAGATCGGCGTGATTTCGTACACCGACAAGATCGAGCGGGAAAAAGCGCTGATTCAGGTCAATTCCGAGGAAGACAAGAACGATATCAAGGCGTTTATCGACAGCCTGCAAAAAGGGGCGTACACCGATATTTCCGTCGGGGTGACCGAAGCGGTGAAAATTCTCGACGCAGGGCGCGATCCGGCCAATGCGCCGATCATCGTGCTGCTTGCTGACGGCAACAACTATTTGAACAAGGCGTCTGGCAGGACGCAGGCCCAGTCTGACCAGGACCTGCAAAAAGCGGTCAAGGAAGCAAAAGACAAAGGCTACCCGATCTACACGATCGGCCTGAACGCGGACGGCCAGCTCAACCGCACGACTTTGCAGCAGATTGCCTCCGAGACGAACGGCAAGTTTTTTGAAACAAGCACAGCGGACAGGCTCCCGCAAATATTGAGTGAAATTTTTGCCAATCATTTGAAGCTCAAGGTCGTCCCGGTCAAAAGCTTTACAGCGAACGGCCAAGCCCAGGAAGTTCCGATCTCCATCCCGAACGCGAGCGTCATGGAAGCGAATATTTCGATCATGTCGCCAAAAGCGGTGGAAGTGAAGCTGTTTGACCCGGCGGGCAAGCCAGTGGCGATTCCGTCCGATCAGGTGCGGCTGAGCAAATCGAGCGCGTACACGATGGTCAAGCTGGTGAAGCCACAGCAGGGCGACTGGAAGCTTCAGGTAAAAGGCGCTCCCAAGGAAAAAATCGACATCAATCTGATCTTCAACTACGACTTGCAACTGGAGGCAGAGCCGCTCCAGGCAACCAGCTTCAAAGCCGGGGACGTCGTGCCGATCAAGGCCGCTCTCGTGTCCAACGGCCAGCCGATCACAAGCCCCGACCTGTACAAGCAGATGAAGGCGACGCTGATCGTGGAGGACAAGACGGACAACAAAACGAGCGAAGTTGCTTTGAATAACACTGGCAGCGGATTTGCTGGCAGCTTCACGATTCCCGCCGACCATGCTTACGAGCTGAAAATCAAGGCGGAGGATACGAGCCTTTACCGCGAGACGAAGCCGTTGGTCGTGGATGCATCGCAGACGGCTGGCGCAGGAACGACGAAGCCGCAGCAGCCGACAACGACCGCGCCTGGCGAACAATCGAAACCATTTCCGTGGCTGACCGTAGTAGGAGGTGCGGTGCTCCTTACCCTCCTGATCGGAGCCGGGCTGTACGCGCTGGCGCTCTGGCGCAAGGCCAACAAAGGCTTCATCGGACAGATCGCGATCGAAATCGTGGACGAGGACACAGGCGACAAATCCAATCCGCAGTACAAAAAACTGAGCGCGTTCAAAGGAAAAGTGAAGCTGCACCAGCTTCTGCAGCTCGCACCGGAGTTTGCGGAGACGGAGAAAGTCATCTTTTTGCCGGGAAGAAATGATACGCTGATTATCGAGAACCGCTCCACCTGCCGGATCGAAAAGGCGGGACGCGTGCTGGATGTCAGCCGTGGCAAAGAACTGAAGAAAAACGATCGCATCAAAATTTCGTTAACGAATGTCAACAAGTCCGTTTATGTAGACTACATCGTCTAGGAGTGGATCGGTATGAAAGCAGTAGTGAGAGAACATATTCAGCAACTGGACGTATCGCTTGGCGGCGGTATCGTCAGCGACAAGATTCGTGTAGACACCATCGACAACCCGATGCTCGTCATCGGGCTGGGCGGGACAGGCATCGACGCGCTCTTGCGCCTCAAATATCAGGTGAACAGACGCTTCAAGCTGCCAGTCGATGCGCTGTCGAAAAAACGCAAGGAAAAGCCGGACAATATTGAATTTATCGCGTTTGAGACGAACGAGCACGACCGCAACAAAAAGTACAAAGGCATCGGACTCGATCCGGTGACCGAGTTCGTCCTGTTGTCCAATCCGGAAATCGGGGGCGTGCTGCAAAACCGCAGCATTCTGGAGCCGTACATAACGGAATGGCTCTCGCCCGAGCTGACGATTACAGACGGCATCAGCGGGGCATCCGGCGTGCGCCAGGCAGGGCGGCTGCTGCTGTTTACCAAAATCACGCAAGTCGTCCAGACGATTGAGAAAAAGATCAAAATGCTCTGCGAGGGCACGAACAAAAAGCTGACCGTCTTCCTGTTGAGCGGCTTGTCCGGCGGGACAGGCAGCGGCTGCTTCCTCGACATCGCCTACATCGTGCGCGGAATTTTGGAGCGCGACTTCGGCAGCGCCGGGGTGGACAAGGTCAATACGCTCGGCTACCTGTTTACGCCGGACGTCAACCTGTCGAACAAAAGCCTCAGCTCGCACACGCGCGACTACATCATGAAAAACGGCTACGCCGCGCTCAAGGAGCTTGATTACTGGATGAACGCCGACGAGCGCCAGGAGCGCTTTCGCCAGCAGTACGGCAATGTGCTGACGGTGCAATCGCCAATGCCGCCGTTCAACCTGTGCCATCTGATCTCGGCGACGAACCTCGAAGGCAAGGCGCTGGAAAACGCCTATGACTACTGCATGAACGTGACGGCGGAGAACATCACCAACTTCATGGCGAGCGAGGAAAAGCGCTCCGGCGAAGAGTTCGCCATTCACGACTACATTAGCAACATCCGGACGAACATCAACCAGATGCCGAAAGCGTACGCGGCCAACTACCAGTACAACGTGATCGGCGCTTCCTCGGCAGTATTGCCCATCGAGGAAATGACGACCTACCTGGCGTACCGCCTGTTCAAAAAGATGGAGAAAATGTTCCACGTAGCGCCGACGCAGGAGGATGCGGAGAAGTTCGCCCGCAAGCTGGGAATTGATATCGACTCGGTCTCCCGCAAATTCGAGGAGCGAGTGCCGGAGCCGCTGCCAGGCTACGAGAACAGCGAGCGCCTCAGCTACAGCAACGTGATTTCGCAACAAGTCGTGAGCATCGACCACGAGCTGGAGCAAGGCTACCTCGCCAAAGCGCGTGAGGCGTACATCAAATGCAAGAAGCAGACGCCAGGCGAAATGATCGGCGTATTCGGGGAGATGATTACCCGCGTCTTCCTGCACCCGCAGCAAGGGCCGTTCTACGCGTCGCGTCTGATTCATTCGGACAAAGGCTTTTGCCTGATGAAAATGATCCTCTCCTACGTGGAAAGCTTGAAGGCCACGCTGGAAAGCTACCCGCGGGAGATCGAGGCCGCGAGGGAAAACGCCAACGAAAAGCTCGGCGATGCTCGCAGCGCGTTCATTTCCAAGGAGAAAAAGAAAAACCTCTACATCGAGGCGAAAATCAACGAGTACCAGCTCCTGGCCGACCAGGAGAAGCTGGAGCAGATGATCGAGTTTTACGAAGAGCTGCACCGCCTGCTGAATGCGGAAAACAACCGGATTTACAACGTGTTCACGGAGGTTTTGAACGCGCTCAACCAGATTTTCGAGCAAAACGGCGACATCCTGATTAACGGCGGAGAAGAGATGGACCGCACAGGCAACAAGACGTACTACTGGAACATCGTCAGCGTGCCGGATATCGCCAAGGTGGTCGGAAACATCCTGGAGCAAAAAGACGCCGACGACCTGATCCGCGACTTCACGAGCGAGCTTTTGCGCCACTCCGACAAATGGGTCAAGGAGCAGGAGCTGGATATCGTCAGCTCGATCTCGGAATTTCTCTCGGAGAAGTTCGGCGAGCTGATTACCAAATCAATGGAAGAGTTCCTCGTCATCAAATACGGTCAGGACGAGACGCTCGACCGCATCGTGGAGCGCAAGATCGCCAGCAAGCTGGACGAAGAGGCGATTCCGGTCTTCCATCTGAGCAACAATCTCGGCAACATGCACTTCCCGTCGTGGGGCTTCGTGTCTGTTCCGCTGAAAGCACCGTCGATTTTGAAAGGAATCAAAAACTATCAGAATACGGCGATTAGCGGCTCGCGCTTCACGGTTAAGGAAAGCGAAGTCAAAAACCGCATTTTCTGGCTGAATACGAAAAACGGGGTGCCGCTGTTTGCCTACACGCCGCTGAAGGTGTACGAGGAAAGCTACGAGCGCACGATTCTCGACCGCGAAGGCATCGGCCGCCACCTCGTGCAGACGGAGAAAAACAACTGGGCGTACCTCCCGTCGCCAATCCCGGAAAAATCGTGGGGCGACACGTACCAAAACGAGCGGATCAAAGCTTACAACGCCAAGGTTCGCGAGCTGTTTGCGCAGGCCATGCGCTACGGCTGCATTCGGGAAAAAGGCGACGACAGCAAGACGAGCAACCGTTACGAGTGCGTAGTGTCCAAGCCGTTTTCGATCAACGCATTTATGGAGAAGTACCAAAGCGACACCGCCAAGCTCAGTCCCGGCGAAATCAAGCGGGCGTTGGCAGAGCTTAGAGGCTTCATGAAGGATGGGCTTGCGCAGGAGAGCGTTCGCGACATTTTCGGCAGCATCAACGAAGAGCTGGCGAAGGAAAATCTGATCCGCTCGCCGCAGCTCATTCGCTTGCTCGAAGAAGAGGTGCGCAAATACGCGGAGATCGAAGCGAAAATCCAGGAGCTGGAGCAAATCGTCAACGCCATCCAGGGCGAGGAGGAGCTTTTGACCCGCTATATCGAGGCGCTGTACACCGGCACGATTTGCAAGCGCGGCGCCCTGTACGTCTACGACAAGGACGAGGAAGAAGAAGCGTGGGAGCCGTTCGTCAACCTGATGAAAGTGAACAAGCACGTAGAGTTCGCCATCTACGAAAAGTTCCGCGCCCTCGACCACAAGAGCATGGCGGCGATTCAGCGCAAGTCGGCCAAGCGCAGCGACGCGTTTGTCTCGGCGGAGGATACCGAGCAACTCGTGAAAAAGCTGGATGAAATCGCAACGGCGTTCCAGAGCGTGAAAAACGATCTGGAGTACGACCGCGACGAGTACGTAAACGGCGAGGAAATGTACCAGTTCTACAAAAAAGTGTGGGCAAAAGTAAACGACATGCGCAAGACGCTGCAATAAACGAGGGAGGAAGCATGAGGGATTTGATTAACGAGTTCGCGACCCAATACGTGGCGGATTTACAGCGGCAACTGGATAGCGGATACGGGCAGCGCAGCCTTCAAAACCCCGTGCTTTTCCTCTTTATCGGGGACAAGAGCGTAGAGGCGCTGCGAGCAGTCTGCGCGAGCAATGAGCGCGACTGGCAAAACAGCCGCGGCGTCCTCTACATGCACGCCTATCAGGAGAAGACGTGGGAACATCCGCAAGTGCTCGGCTGCCGGCTGCCGCAGGCGGATGCGGACAAGAAGACGATGCGCTCATCGGTCCACGAGCGTTTTGTCGAGGACGAAGCCAGCAAAATGGAACTGAACAAGGCGATGAAGCTGGCGAGCGTGCGCATCGCGGAAACAGGCAAGCTGTTTTCTGCCTTTCAGCAGGTGAACATCGCCGTCGTGACCAGAGCGGACGACCCTGCCGCGATTCTTTTGCCAGAGCTGACCTTGCTGTTGAAAAGCTACCTGAACGAGCTGTTCAAAAACGTGTCGGCTGACCTGTACGTCTTGCTGCAGGAACGGAATAACGGAGAGGCGTTCGGCTTTTCGGCGGCGCTCTCCGTCAGCTTCCTGGAGGAGCTGAACCGCTATCAGCGAAGCGATTACAGCTATCGCGCCAATTTGCTCGTGACCGAGGATCTCGTCAAGCTGCCGGTCGAGCACGAGAAGGCGCCTCTGTTTTCCATCGCCTATCTGCTCAGCGACAAGACGGAGCACGGCCTGTTTCTCGAAGGCGGGATGCAGGAAAATTACGAGCTGATTAGCAAGCTCGTGCTGCTCAACAACAAGCAGGCAGAGCACGAGTTCAGCGAGGGCAACGAAGGCTACAACAAGCTGCAGTTCATTCGCAACATTGCAGGCGACGGCGGGCAGACCCGATTCGCGTCTGCGGGGCTGTCCAAGGTGAAGCGCCCGACTCACGCGATTGCGCTGACAGTGCTTGCCGCTGTTTTTGACCGTTACTGGGAGCGGCTCAAAGAGGGAGAGCTGGTGCCGAAGACAAAAGCGCGGGAAAAGCTGGGGCTGTCTGCGCATGAGCTGGAGCGGAAAATGGCGGCGATCATGCCCGAACCGCACATGCTGGAGGAAATGACGGGCCTCATGACCTCCGGGGTCAGCTACAGCGAGCTGTCCGGCATGACGATGCGCGAGGCAGAGCTGGCGCTGTTTGACGGCAGCAGCCAGGCTTTTTTCGAGACGAATATGGCATCCGTTGCGAAGGAGAGGCTGGAACGCCTGCTGGTGCAGGAGCCTCTGGCGGATTTGATTCAGGATCGCGTCATGGCAGATGAACGCTTCGGCCTGTACGCCGCGTATCAGTTGACGGCGGAGCATGCCAACGGAGCCAATCTGCTGGACGAGCTGCGCACGGGAATCAGGGAGGCTGCGCGGCAAGTGGAGCTGATTCGCGCTGAGCTGGCCGAGCTTTACCAGCAGCGGGTAGATCGGCAGGACATTCGCGTTGGCGGCTTTTTCACGCGCGACAAGGAGCGTGTCCGCACGCTCGTCCGCCATCTGCTGCACGTCGTGTACGAGAAAAAGCTGGAGCTTTTGGAGTGGGAGCTGCTGCACGCCCTGCTCGTCGACTACGAGCGGCAGACGGAGGTCATTCACAGGCAGATCAGCGAGCAGGTCGACCAACTGGAAGGGCTGCAAAAGCAACTGCGCGAGATCGCCCAGGCGAGCGTCCGCGAAGCGACCGACTACCTGGGGAAAAACGTGGACGAGTATTACGAGTCCGTCGTCCGCGACACGATGCGTTCCCTGGAAGCGGCCAAAGGCAGCGGGTTTTACATGGAGCAGCGCTACATCGGCAGCGGTGCCCTTTTGTTCCAGAACCGGATAGCGGGACTGGTGGAGCGGCTGTGCCAGTTTTGCCGCAACGAGATTTTGACCCGTTCGCCGTTCGCCCTGTCTTTTGAAGCGGAGCTGCTGGCGCGTGCCAACGTCGGGGCCGCTTACGACAACAGAAGCGTGCTGACCCGCGAGGATTTGTTTTTCGATCTGTCCCAGGTGCTCGAACAGCGGGCGGCTGTGCACATGGAAGTGTTTCACTTCCTGCAAAAGCACCGCTACGAGGAAAAGTATCTGTTTGCGGATATTCACAACGACTTCGTCCAGTACGTGCTGCGCAAGGATGAGGGCATTCGGACGTACAAGCAAGGCTGCATCCACGAAGAGCAAAAAAGCGGGATAGAAAAAATGAACCTGATGGGTGGATTCGGCATGGAGGACCTGATGTTTTACCGCAATAACAAAAAGTACCACGCCTCCTACGTGGAGAGCGGATTTGTCTTTGACCGTGCGGGAGAGGAGGGAGCGTCATGAGCCAGAGAAAGCTGAGCCTGCTCATGGTTGTGTGCAGCCTGGTAGGTGGTGTGATCGGCTTTTTGGTAGGAGAGGTCATTCTGGATCGCCTGGCTGGCGAGATCGCGCAATGGCTGTTAATTGGACTTTATTTTGGTCAATATGCATTTTTCGTTGGACTGATGTGCCTCATTGCGGAAATGATCTCGCCACGCCTGAACGGTACAGGCTGGAAGCAGAGATATGCAGGTTTTTCCTGGAAAATGCTCGTCCCCAGCACGTTTGTGATGGTAGGCGTGGCAGCGATGCTGCTCCAACTGCTCTACGGATCGTCGTTCCAGGCGCCCAGCGGAGCCAACAATATCGTCATGCTGCTGGACACCTCTGGCAGCATGCGGCAGTCTGACCCGGACAACCAGTTGTTCAAGGCGGCAGCGGACATGGTGCAAAAAATGGACAGCGACATGAAGATTGCCGTCGTTACGTTCAACGACGAGACGAACGTGCTGCAGCCGCTCGTGGCGCTCAGCAGCCAGGCAGTCAAGGATGACGTCGTGCAAAAGCTGCTCAATCATTCGGGGACGGACGGCGGGACGCGGATCGAGCTGGCGCTGCAAACGGGGTTAGAGCAGCTAACGGCAGCCCAGCAGGTGGAGAACAGTACCGTCGTGCTGATGTCGGATGGCTACACCAGCCTGGATATTCCGGCAACGCTGGCTCCTTTCAAGCAGCATCAGGTGCTGGTCCATACAGTCGGGATGCGGAATATTGATGAACAAGGCACGCGTCTGTTGGAGCAGATTGCGGCAGAAACCGGGGGCCGCTACTTCAACGTCGAGCACGCCAATGAAATGACAGGCATCTTTGGGCAGATTTACGATATGAGCCGCCAGGACCGCAATCTTGTCTCCGAGCGGACGGGTGCCACGGCAGACAGCACGTTTTACGCGATTTTGCGGGTAGCGAGCCTGCTTGTGATCGGCGCTTTGCTCGGCTTGTCACTGGGACTGATTTTTGACAATCGCCATCTGGCAAAAAGCTTCACGATCGGAGGGGCGGTATCCGGTCTTCTGGCCGGGATCGTGCTGGAGACAGGGCTTTCCTCGATCTACTTGCTCGACATGGCGGTGCGCCTGATCGCCGGCGCCTTGCTCGCCGTCGTTCTGACGCTGTTTACAGTCTTCATCCCAGTTCCGGCCAGCGGCGGATCGTCTTTTCAAAAACGGAGGCTGGCCGTCCAGCAAAGTCCGCGCGCTCTCGGGGCAGGGAACGAAACCAGCAAACGGTTTGATCTGTAGAGGGAGCCTGATGAACCATGATGAATCGGGAGGAAACAGTTGAAACGCTGATTAAGAACGTTTCGTGCCAGCAGCAGGGAGGCGACTTCGTGCTGACCTGGCATTGGGGGCAGGATATTCCTTGCGTGTACGTGCACAAGTCGCTGTACGGCGCTCCGTTTGATGCCGGTCTGATCGAGGATCAAGAGTTGAAGCTGTACACGCGCGAGGAATACAAGGTACACAAAGGACTGCGCGAAAAAGCCGAGGGCATCGGCCGATATACGTACCGCATCTTTCCCTGCCGCCTGGAAGACGGCAAGCCGATTCTGCTCATTCCGCAGGGCGACGCGCACGTCATCCATGTCAGTACGGGGAAGGCGAAAATTTACTACTCGTTCAAGCGGAGCGGAAGCTGGTTTCGCAAGCAGCAAACGTTGCAAATCCGCATTTTCTCCGAAATTCCGATCGCCAAAGACGTCCTCTGCTATGTGAAAAAGGAAGGCTCGCCCCCCGCGCACAAAGATGACGGGACGCAATACCCGTTCATTCGCGATCTGGTGCCAGGCGTCAATCTGTTGCCCGAAATCGAGGTCAGGAAAAAGGACGTCATCCGCCTCTTTTTTACGGACGGAAAAAAATACGGGGAAATGTACGAACTGATTCCGGAATAGGAGGGTGAAGCCATGCTGTCGTTTTTGAAAAACATGTTTGAGAAAAAGCCGCAAGTAAGCGAACGGCTTCCTTTTTACGATATTGTCTGCCCGTACTGCTTTGCCAAGTACGGACCGGACGAGGTGGTGTTCCGCGCGACACACTACCGCCAGGACGACGAGGACTACGCCTTGCAGGAGGATGAGATTCTCAACGCCTATCGCGACAAATTCGGCCTGGATGCCATCGACGAGTTGGAAGCGGTCATCGACCCGGACTCGATCCCGCCGGAAAATCACCTGTACGTCGACAATGTGCTGGCAGGCGTGACCGACCGCTACGGAATGGTGTCCAAGCGCAGGCTGTGCCCGAAGTGCCACAACGAGCTGCCGATTACGGCGGGCAAAGCGCCGAGCAACATCATTTCCATCGTCGGGGCGTCGCAGGTCGGCAAATCCGTGTATATGACGTCGTTGATTCATACGCTGCAAAACTCGACGGCAAGCCGCTTCAACGCTGCCTGCATGCCGCTCAATGCGCAGATCAGCCGCAAGTTCCGCGAGAACTACGAAGCGCCGCTGTTTGAGCGCGGCCAGTTGCTCGATTCCACGCAAAAAGAAAAGCGTCAGGAACCGTTTATTTTTCAGTTCATTTTCAAAGACAGCCAAAAAGCGCCGCTCATCCTCGTCTTTTTCGACGTCGCAGGCGAAGGCATGGTCGATCGCGAGTATTTGGAGCTGTACGCCGCGCATGTGAAAAACTCGTCCGGCATCCTGTTTCTGGTCGATCCGCTGCAAATCAAGACGATTCGCGACCGGGTCATGCTGCGGGCGGGCGACGAGCCGGGCGAATTCACGGCGAGGTACGATGAGCCGCGCGAGGTCGTCATTACGTTGTTCGAGAACTTCATCGGCTATCAGGAGCAGAGCAAGACGGACATCCCGACGGCGGTCGTGCTGACGAAGAGCGACATGCTGCATCTCATCAAGGAAGACGACGGCGAATACATCAAGTCCAACAGCAATGTGTTCCGCAATTTCGTCCATGAACAGTATTTGAACACGGCTGAATTCGAGAACATCAACGGAGAGATCAGCCGCTTTATCGAAAAAGTGGATCGCCCGTTCAAAGACGCGCTGGAGGTCTACTTTACCAATACGGCCTACTTCGCTGTATCAGCGCTGGGCAGCAATCCGGTCAATCAAAAGGTGAGCGGCGTCGTGACGCCGATTCGCGTCGATGAGCCGTTCATCTGGTTGATGCATCAGCTTGATTACATCGAGGGGAGGGAGCAGTAGTGAACCGTCAGCCCATTTTGCAGCAATTCTACACCCGCGGGCGACAGGGGGTTTTCCGCTCGAACGAAGGCTACGATACGGTAGCCAGGACGCCAGGGCTGGACAACCAATTCATCAAAAAGACACTCCATCCTTTTTGCGTGTACGATGCCCCCAGACAGCTTCAGGAGCGGGCGGAGAGCGACCTGTCCGCCTACCCGGAAGCGCTCGTCTGCTTCCACGCCGAATCTGGCGAGATGGTGCTCGGCAGAAGCGTGTTTGTCGGGGCGGACTTTACCGGGCAGCGAAACACGTTTTTCAGTCACAACTACGTCATTCCGGCGGGGCGGCGGGACGAGTTTATTACGAATCCGGAGAAAATTTTCGGCGTGCGCGCCTTTGCCGACCGTCACGACGATACGCAGGGCAAGGAGCTGCCGCCTGTAGCGGAGCTTCCGGCGCAGTCGACCTTGCCCGCAGACCGGAAGCGGCTGCTCGGACAGCTCGGGTTCGACGAGCGGCTGTTCAAACAACTGCTCTATGCCGTCATGACTTCGCTTACGGCGAAAAAGAAAGTATTCATCAGTCTGGACGTGGACATCAGCGCGGCCGCAACCAGCGCCAGCCAACTGCTCGAGGTTCTGTACAGTTGCTTGCCGTATGAGCTGCGCAGACATTTTGGCTTTCTCACCTACAGCAGCGAGCCGCAGAGCAAGAAGCATATCCACGTCATGTTTGTGGAAAAAGGCAGCATTCGCCCCGGCGGCGGACACAGTGACAAAGACTTTTTGTTTGATCTGGCGCTCGGACGTGTGCAGAACGTCGACTTGCAGGAGGGGGCGCACGAATACCTCGATTTTGCCTGGGAGTACGTGAACGACCCGCAGGCTCTGGCGTCGTTCCATGCTTTTTGCGAGGAAGTGCTGGCAGGGGCGGAGACGGCGCTGACCTTGCAGGTGCGCACGTATTACGAGCTGTGCGCCCTCTACCTGATCGAAAAAGGCCGGACGGCTGTCTACGAACGCAATCCGGCGGGCGTATGGCAGGCGTTGAACGGCTATTTGCGCCAGCCGGCGCTGGCGAACAACAAACGGTTGCTGGAGCTGCAAGTGCTGCTGTTTCACGGCGAAGTAAGCGCGCTTGCCGCCAAAAAGTTGCCCGAGGGCGAGACGATCCGGCAGATGCTGGACTCCTGCGGATTGAGCAGGCAGGACCGTCTGCGCATGGACATGGTCCGCTATTTGCTGAATGTGTTGGTGAGAGCGAAGTCGTCGGGGCAGCGCGGGCTGGCAAGCGAAGTGTACAAGCATTTGTCCGCCCATCCCGAGCTGTTTGGCATGACGATGAAGACGATTTTTCACTCGGAGCAATTGGTGAAGCAGCTTTTCGAAGGGTACGCGAGCCAGCGGTTGGCAGCAGTGACCGCGCTATCCGGCATGCTGGAGGAAATTCGCTTTTGGACGAAAACAGCCCCGGAAGCTTTGCGCCATCCTTTTTTTGTCGCCGAATCGACGGAAAAGCTGCTCCGTTTGTTCGCCCGCGAAAAAAACAAGCTGGAAGCCGCGATTTCCATTCACCAGTTTTTTGACAACCTCGACAGAGCGCGCAGCTATGCCGATCCGTTGCTGGACGAGCTGGACAAGTCGCTCTTGAAGCTGATAGAGCTGGAGAAGCTGTCCAGGGAGGAATTTCAGGAAATGATCGCGCTTCTGGAGGAAAAGCCGCAGAGCTTTTTCGGGACACTTGATGTGGCGAGCAGGCAAAAGCAAGAGATGCTCATGCATGTAGCGACGCTGCGTGAAGCGAGAGGCGGCTTGCACCCGGCGGAGTTTTTCCGCAAATGGGAGCGCGACGAGGTCAGCGTGCAGCAGCAGATGATCGCCAACATGCTGGCGCGGCCGCTTGACGCGGACTGCTTTGCCCATGTGCCGCTCGTCTACTATCGCGAGGACCATTTTGGCCAGGAAGGCTTCCAGTTTGCAGAGATGCTCGACTTCGTGCAAAAAAATGGCGGCGAGGAAACATTGCACGCGTTCATCCAGTGGACGATGACGCAGCGCATGTTTGTGGAAGGAAGAAGTTTGCTGCCAGCGTATCGGCAAGCGCTCCGGTCGC
The DNA here is from genome assembly GCF_058788915.1 of Brevibacillus sp. FW301-21C12A. Classification (NCBI taxonomy): domain Bacteria; kingdom Bacillati; phylum Bacillota; class Bacilli; order Caryophanales; family Paenibacillaceae; genus Brevibacillus; species Brevibacillus sp. FW301-21C12A. Next base: position 112,427 of record NZ_JBYTBG010000011.1, on the reverse strand, counting down.
TTTTCCTGGAAAACAAGGCGGCAAGACTGCGCAACAAAGAGTGGCGCAAGCGGTGGTACACGGTCCGCCATGCCGATTTTCGCAAGCTGCTGGAAGAGGTGCGCAGCGAGACGGCCAACCCGCTGGTCAAGCTGTTTCGCCACAAGACGTTAATGATTTCCGCGATGGTTGTCCTCATGGCGGCTGGTGGCACGGCAGGCTATATGCTCTCGCAGCAAAAGCCGGTGGCCGAGCCTCCGCAGGAGCAACCGGGAGATCAGCAGCCCGTGCCGCCCGATGTGATCCAGGCGCAATTCGTCCCTGTCTATCGGCTCATGCTGGAGGAGCCGCACATCCAGCCAGTGAGAGAAGCTGCCGGGGAAAACGGCCAGCAAGCCCCGGGTGCAACGGATCAGCCAGCTACGCCGTAGAAGCGGGTTTTTGTGCGCGTGCTCCCGGAAGCTTCGGGCATTCGGGCAGAGCGCAGGCCCTATAAATAGCGGGACCGATTTTCCCTGACATCGCGCTTTTGCAAGCGGCAAGCTGGTAAATCGGTCCTAGAAAAAATTTGCAGCAATGGAAAACGATTCAGTGATTTGCTATTATGGAGGTATCTGCCAAAAGACGTGCAGGGGCAAATTCAATCACTGAACGGGTAGCGCTCGATGAGCAAAAAATGTGTGAAAATAATCAGCATTTGCAGACACCCTACCGGATTGGACAGTTAGGGTGTTTTTTGCAGCGGTTCTTGGGGCAAAGCTTCTTTGGCGACGGAGCCTTTGTAGTATTTTTCCAGGGATTTGTCGGAGCCTGTCCAATGCGCCAGCTTGGCGAGCAAACCAAACAGCGCTTTTTGCAGGAACAGCGGCAGGTAGGGGACGTAGAACTGTCCCATTTTGAACAGCGTGCCCAAAAGCAGGATGTTTTTCGGCAAGTACTGCTTCAAAAATGGCATGTAAAAGCTCCGTCCGTCCGTATCCAGGCCGTATCCGCAGCGGACGAACGACTCGAAAGTGCCGGCAGGGCGGATCTCCGCGGTGAAGCTGACGAATTCATTGGAAGGGTTGTAAAACCCGTGAATATGGTCGCGAGGGATGTCCAGCTTCTCGCCAGGCTTCAAAATGATTTTTTTTCCGTCAATTTTTACCTCCAAATTTCCGCTTATCCCTTCAAACGTCTCCGTAAGTTCAGTATGATAATGTAGAAAAATTCCATTGTCCGGTGGCAGGTCTGTGCGGAAAAGCAAATATTCCCCATTGGTTTCTTCTGTCGTCTTCAGAAAGGTAACCGTTTCATTTGTGTAAGGGTTGCTTACAACTCGACTCAAATTTGCCATAGAGATACCTCCATAAGTATTAGTAGAAAAATAGCATTTTATGACAGAATATATATTCAATATAGATTATTTGTCCTGAAGCAACAATATAAATGATAGGATGTTCTGCCTAGATGGAGTGGATAGTATGAGCGGCATGATCGTGATTCCGGGATACAGAGTGACAGAGTTTCTCTCAACACATTCAAATATGGGATTTTACCGCGGTTTTCGTAACAGCGACAACCTGCCCGTCATCATCAAGAAGCCGCGTGAAGGTCCCACGCACAAAGAGTCGCTTTGGAGACTGAAGCACGAGTATCGCATTTTGCAATCTCTCGAATCACATGCTGTGGAAACTGCCGTTGAGCTGATCGATCACAATCGGGAAACTGCGCTTATCACGGAAGATTTCGGGGGAGTGCCGCTCTCCCTGCTCTGCAAAATGAAAGAGCTGTCATTAAAAGAAATCCTGACCATTTCGATTCGTATCGCTTCGTGCATCGAGGACATTCATCAGCAGCGCATTATCCATAAAGACATCAATCCGGCCCATATACTGGTGCACCCGGAGACGTATGAGGTCAAGCTGATTAACTTCGGCCTGGCGACCAGGAGATACCAGGAGCACCAGGGCGTGATGAATCCGAAGGAGTGGAGAGGCAACCTGCGCTACGTATCGCCTGAGCAGACGGGAAGAATGAATCGGACGGTCGATTACCGGACGGATATTTACTCGTTTGGCGTGACGATTTACGAGCTGCTGACAGGAAAGCCGCCTTTTCTCACATCGGACATGCTTGAGTTGGTACATGCCCACATGGCCCGAAAACCGATCGCTCCCGTGCAGGTGAAACCATCTGTTCCGCCAGTTTTGTCGGACATCGTGATGAAGTGTCTGTCCAAAAATACCGAAGACCGCTATTTCAGCATGGCTGGCCTGGTGGCCGATTTGCAGCTTTGCCTGGACCAGCTTGTGAACAACGAAACGATCGGGCTGTTCCCGCTGGCGCAGCACGACCGCGCGGACCGCATGCACATCCCGGAAAAGCTGTACGGACGCGAGCAGGAAATCCAGATGCTGATCGACGCGTTTGAAGAGGCGTCAAATGGCGCGTCGCGCATGGTCATGCTGAGCGGCAGTGCAGGTGTCGGCAAGTCCGCTCTCGTTTTCGAGGCGCAAAAAGTTTTCCTGAAGGGCAGAGGGCGCTTTATTTCCGGCAAGTTCGATCAATACCGCCAAGGCGTGCCGTATTCGGCCATCATTCAAATCTTTCAGGATTTGATAAAGCAGCTTTTGGCCGGAAATGAAAGAGAGCTGGCGACGTGGCGGGAAACGATTCTCGAAGCGATGCAAGGGCTTGGGCAGGTCATCATGGACGTGATTCCCCAACTGGCCGCGGTGATCGGCAAGCAGCCGCCCGTGCCGGAGCTGCCCGCCGCAGAGGCCAAAAACCGTTTTCAGTTGGTCATGCAAAGGTTTATCCGCATCTGGGCAAGCCCCGAGCATCCGCTGGTACTTTTTCTCGACGACCTGCAATGGGCGGATTCGTCGTCGTTGTTTCTCATCCGCGAGCTTGTCGCCGATTTGCCGCTCAGCCATTTTTTGCTCGTGTGCGCCTATCGCGATCAGGATGGAGGCGCGATCAATCCTTTGATCGCGATTTTGACGGAGGCGGGAGTCAAAAGCAGGATGCTGCGCCAAATCACGCTGTTGCCGCTGCGGCTCGCCCAGATCAACGCGATGCTCTCCGACGCGCTGCATACAGACCCTGCTGTCACGCAGCCGCTGGCGATGATTTTAATGCGGAAAACGGCAGGGAATCCGTTCTACTCCAGGCAGTTTATCAAGTCTTTGTACGATCAGAACCTGCTGCGGTACGTCCCGGAGGAGCGCGGCTGGCAATGGGATCTGGCTGAGATTGAGAAGCTCAGCACCACGGAGAACGTCGCTGATTTTCTGGTGGAAAAAGTGCGGCGCCTGCCTGAAGTGACCCAGAAGCTGCTGGCTTACGCGGCGTGCCTCGGTAACTCCTTTTATTTGGGGATGCTGGCAAAAGCGCAAATCCGAAGCGGTCCGGGATATTTGGCCTGCCATGGAGGAAGGGCTGATCTATCCCTTGGAAGGCGCAGAGTATTTGGCCTATGCGGCCGTTGAGGAAGAAGAAAATCTTGCGCAGGTCACGATCCAGTTCAATTTTGTTCACGACCGAATTCAGCAGGCGGCGTACTCCTCGCTGTCGGTGGAGGAACAGAAAAAGGCGCACGTAAAGCTCGGGAGAATGTTGTGGAACATGTCCCACTCGTATGAATCGGTGCTGCTGTTTGAAATATGCGAGCACATGTATCGCGGCGCAGACATGATTGAAGATTCGGCGGAAAGAATCCAGGTCGCCCACTGCCATCTGCTCGCCGGCCAAAAAGCGATGGCCTCTACTGCCTTCGATGCGGCGCTGCAGTATTTCCAGCGGGGGACGATGTTCATCGGCGAAGCGGCGTGGGAGCAGCACCATCAACTGGCGATGGAGCTGTACACGCTCTATGCCGAGTCGGCGTATTTGTGCAACCAGATGGAGGACGCGAATCGGCTGTTTGACCTTACCCTTTCGCATGCCAGGACCAACCGTGAGCGCGTGCGGGTCCTGGAGTTGCAAATCCACATGTACACCCGCCTGGCCGAGTTTTCGCGGGTGATGGATATTGCGAGCGAAGCGTTGGGGCTGCTTGGCGTGCCCATTCCGCACAAGCCAGGGAAGCTCGATATCATCAAGGAAATGTGGCAGATCAAGCGGCGGCTGAGAGGGCGCAAAATTGACGAGCTGCTCTATTTGCCGGACATACCGGATGAGAACTACCAGTTGGCGATGAGCATCATCAGCGACGCAGGACCTTCCTCGTACTTCGTCAATCCGAACTGGTTTGCGCTGACGATCTTGCGCGTGCTGCACCTGTCGCTCGTGCACGGCAACGCGGTTGCGTCAGCGAACGGCTATACCGGCTACGGGATCGTGCTCGGCTCGCAGCTCGGCAACTACCGGGAGGCGTACGAGTTCGGGCAACTGGCCTGCCGGGTGGCGGATGGCTTTGCGGACCCGATCGCGATGACGAAGGCGTACGGAGCGTTTGCTCTGCTCATCAACCACTGGTGCGACCATGCGCGGACAAACATTCCGCTGCTGAAAAAAGCGATCCAGCTCGGGATGGAAGGCGGAGGAAACATTTACGCTGCCTACAATGCCCACGGCTTGCTGGAAGCCATGCTCTACTGCGGGCTGCCGCTGGAAGAGCTGGAGCAGCAAATCGAGGAGCATGCCGACCTGATCTGCCAGATGAAGGTGGTCGATCACGATGATCGGCTCTTGTTGTTGCGGCAAGCGTTGTACACGTTTACACACTGGACAGAGGGCGCAAAGACGGCGTTTTGCCGGGACGGCTTCGATGAGGCGCAATACGTGAGCAGCCTGCAAACAGAAGGCACCAGCTACAAGCGCTACATGTACCACTTTTACAAGTCGCTGGCGCATCTCATGTACGGCAACTACGCGGAAGCCGCGCAACTGCTGAGCGAAGCAGAGCAATGGATGGAGTCGGTCAGCGGCCAGGTGCTGGTCAGCCAGCATGTTTTCATGCACGCCCTGTCGTTGACGAAGCTGTACGAGCACGTCAATCGCCGCGAGCAGTTGCGCTACGCGAAAAAGATCAAGGCGCATTTGAAAAAAATGAAGACTTGGGCCGACAATTGCCCGGAAAACTTCCAGCACAAATACTTGCTGATGAGCGCCGAGTGGAGCCGTGTCAACGGCAAGCGGCAGGCAGCGGGAGAGCTGTACGATCAGGCGCTGCAACTGGCGAAAAAGGATGGCTTTTTGCAAAATGAGGCACTGGCGAGCGAACTGGCTGCCCATCATTATTTGGCATTGGGCCTGGAGACAATCGCCAGGGTGTACATGACGGAAGCGTATGAGACGTACTTGCAGTGGGGAGCTTTGGCCAAGTCCAGAGAGATTGAAGAGCGCTACCCGCATCTTTTGCAGCGGGGGAGAGGGCTGGAAGCATCGGCAGAGCTTGCGGCGACAGACCAGTCCGCCGATCTGGTCGATCTGATGAGCGTGATTAAGGCGTCGCAAACGATGGCGAGCGAGATCAGGCTGGAGCTGCTGCTCGCGACCATGCTGCGCACCGTCATGAGCAACGCGGGAGCGGAAAAAGGCATCCTGATCCTGAAAAACGAGAGCGAATGGGTCATCGAGGCAGCCGGGTCTGTCGATCTGGACGTGGAAATCATGCAGTCCGTCCCGTACGAGCACAGCGGGATGCTCTCTGTCGCCGTGGTCAACTACACGATCCGGACTGAAGAAATGCTGGTGCTGCACAACGCTTCGGTCGAAGGCGTCTTTTTCCGGGATACGTACATCACGAAAAACAAGCCGAAGTCGATTTTGTGTTCGCCACTGTGGCAGCAGGGCAAAATGATCGGCGTCATTTACCTGGAAAACAACGAGACGACGCACGTCTTCAACGAAAAACGCTCGGAGCCGCTGCGGCTCATTTTCTCGCAGATGGCGATCTTTATTGAAAATGCCCGGCTGTATCACCAGTTGGAGCAATGGAACCAGTCGCTGGAGATGATCGTCGCCGAGCGAACGACGGAGATTCAATCGCTTTTGCAGGCGAACAAAAACTTGCTGAACAACGCAGGCCAAGGCTTCCTGTCGTTTTCCAAAAATTTGCTCGTCCATTCCGAATACAGCCGCGAATGCTTGCGGATGTTCGGCAGAGAGCTGGCAGGCGAATCGGTGGCAAGCCTTTTGTACCCGAACCGTCCGGAAGAGCGGGCGTTTGTCGAATCGCTTCTGGAAAAGTATTTTGAGACGAAGGACCAGGGACAAAAAGAGCTGTATTTGAGCCTCTTCCCTACGGAAATTTACATCAACCAGCTTCCGCTCAAGCTGGAGTGCAAGCCAATCCATGAGGATCGCCGCGATTCTCCCGAGGGTTTGATGCTGATTTTGACCGACTTGAGCGAACAAAGGGCGCTGGAAAGCAAAATGGAGCAGGAGTGGCAAAGGCTGAACATGATTTTGACCGTGGCGATCAGCTTGCCGCTTTTCCAAAAAGTATATCGCTCCTTCACGGCTTTCTTCGCGGGCGGTTGGAAAACGCTGTTCAGCGCGGGCGTGGACGAGTCCGACAGCCTGCTCAAGCTGGCGGCGCAAATCCATCAGTTCAAAGGGGATTTCAGTCAATTCCATCTGATCCACACGCCGCAAAAGCTGCACGATCTGGAAACGTGGCTGATGGATCGGGACAGGCAGCAGGAGCGCTTCACCGACGGAGATTTCCCGAGCCAACTGCCGGTTGCGCAAGTCCAGGCTGCCATGGAGCAGGATTTGGAGATCATCCGCAACAAATTGGGCAACAGCTTTTTGGAAAGTGGCGACGGAGACATGACGATTGCCAAGGACAGGTGGGAGCATTTTGTCGAAAAGGTGAGCAAGCTGTTGCCTGACAGCTCTGCTGCCCAGCTCGACCAATGCATTCGCGAGCTGCACCAGCGTCCGATCAAGGAATTGATGGCGCGCTATCAGGAGTATGTAACGGAGCTTGCCCAGCGCCTGAACAAAACGATCCATCCGCTTCGGCTGGAGGCAGAGGAGATTTTGGTGGACCCTGAGCGCTTTGAGCCGTTTGTATGCAGCTTGCTGCACGTATTTTCCAATGCGATCGTCCACGCCATGGAGCCGGAAAGTGAGCGGCTGGCGCAAGGCAAAGAAGGCCGGGGAACGATCAGTTGCCGGATTTGGCAGGAGGACGCTGCGCTGCTGATCGCCATCGAGGACGACGGCAGAGGGATTGATATCGACAGGCTCAAGCAGCAGGGGCTGGAAAAAGGCTGGGAGGCAGAGCAGGACGAAGAGGAGCTCGGCTTCCTGTTTTACGAGCAGGTCAGCGTCAGAGAAGAGGCCGACATTTATTCGGGCAGAGGATTAGGGCTGCCGATTGTCAAACGGGAGGTCGAGAGACTGCGGGGCACAGTGAGCGTTACTTCCCAGACCGGGCAAGGCACCCGCTTTCTTTTCCGGATTCCGCTGGAAGACAAGCTTCCACAAATATCGAAGCAAAGAAAAAACTGAGGCGCGAACAAGCCCTCAGTTTTTTTGTGCTCCGGCCGACTGTTCAGTGCGTGTTTTGAATAGAATCCAAAAGGCGCTCTTCATCAATCGGCTTGGTGATATAGTGACGCGCTCCCGCATTGATCGCTTCAAAGACCAAATGCTTTAAACCGTAGGTGCTAATCATGATGATGTAGGCATTGGGGAATTCGCTAATAATTTTTTTGACAGTGTCGATACCGTTCATGCCTGGCATGTTGATATCCATCATGACTACGTCAGGTTGGTGCGTCATGTACTGATGGTAGGCGTCTAATCCATCCGCCGCTTCTGCAATGACTTGATGGCCAGCCCGTTGAAGGATGATTCTAATGTATTCTCGGACAACAATCGAGTCATCAGCAATTAATATACGAGCCATAAAACCTCCTGTGTCGAAGCGGTGTGATAGTGTTGTGTAGTGTATGGTGTGCCTGCCTTAACCATAACATTGTTAGGAAAATGGTCGCAATCCCATTATTAGAAAATTTGAGCGATCTTTGACGGAAACGTCACAAATCAGTCAACTGTGAGTCCTTGACGGCCAGGATCGCTCCCGTGAAGCCGCTCCTGCCGCAAAGGAGCGGCTGAAAACGTTGTATCCTTTCGCCAGAATGACATTTCTTTCGTGATGATCTTGTAAAAAAAGCGATGAGTTCGCCGCACCTGAAAGGGTAAGGTGTAAAATGTCGCTAGGATAACAGGGGGTACATGACAGGAAAGGTGACACTATGGATGCGAAAATAGCCGAGCGGCAAACAGGCCGACGAGAAATCAGCGCGTACAATCTATTTGCGTTGACTTGGCCTATCTTTTTGGAGTTGCTGCTTTTTTCCCTGATCGGCATTACCGACACGTTTATGCTGAGCGGGGTGTCCGATCAGGCAGTATCGGCAGTTGGAGCTGCCAATCAACTGATCTTTATTGCGATTTTGATTTTGGAGGTGGTGGGCAACGGCGCTTCGAATGTCGTCGCGCAATACATCGGCTCGAAAAAAATGGTCGATGCGGCGAGGGTCGGGGCAGTTGCCATCACGCTCAACCTGCTGATCGGCATCGTCATTAGCGTAGGCTTTGTCCTGTTTGGCAATGCCTTGCTTACCCATGTCAATTTGCAGGGAGAGATTTTGGCGCTGGCCCAGTCGTATATCGCCATCGTCGGGGGCGGCTTGTTTTTGCAGGCGCTCATCAATACGCTGGCGAGCATGATTCGAACTTACGGCTTCACGAAGGAGAGCATGTTCATCTCGCTCGGGATCAACGTGATTCACGTGATCGGGAACTATTTGCTGATCTTTGGCCGCTTCGGCTTTCCCGAACTGGGCGTGGAGGGGGCGGCGATCTCTACCGTATTGAGCAGAGCGTTGGGGCTGATCGTCTTTTTCTGGGCGTTTTATCGGCTGATCGAGGTCAAAGTCGGGTTCAAAGAGTACGTGGCGATCAAACGGTCGTACGTCGGCAAAATTTGCCGGGTGGGCATTCCTGCCGCATGCGAGCAAATCATGTACCACGCCTGTCAGCTCGTCTTTTTTTACTACGTGACGTTTCTGGGCGCAGCGTCGCTCGCCTCCCGCCAGTACGTGCTTCAGCTCTCCATGTTCATTTACTTGTTCAGCGTCGCGATCGGGATGGGGACGGCGATCATTACCGGCAAGCTGGTCGGGGCAGGCCGGCCGGACGAAGCTTACGGCAGGGTGTGGAAAAGCTTGCGCTGGGGCTTGCTCTACACGGCTGTAGTCAATACGCTCATCATCGTCTTCCGCGAACCGATTATGGGCATGTTCACGACTGATCCGCAAGTTTTGCAGATCAGCTCGACGATCATTTTGCTCAGCATATTGCTGGAGACGGGGCGTGTTTTCAACATCGTGCTGATTAATTCCTTGCGCGCGGCGGGAGATACCCAGTTTCCGGTGTATATGGGCCTGATCTCGATGATCGGGATCAGCTTGCCGCTTGGCTATGTGCTCGCTTTTTACGCGGGCTTGGGCTTGGCTGGGGTATGGCTGGCAGTCGCAACCGATGAATGGATACGGGGCATCATGATGTTTTTCCGCTGGCGGAGCAGGGCGTGGGAGCGAAAAACGCTCATCGACCCGTAGCGCGTGCCAGCACAACGAACGACTCCGTCTGCAGACCGACTGGAAAACAACCCCAGAGGCGGATTCTACTTCTCCGTCTGTCGAGTACAATGAATAGCAAGAACAGATAAGCTTGCGTATAGAGGAGATAGAGATGAAAAGTTGGATAGGAGCTGGATTTTTGGCTTTGGCCATAGGTCTTGCGGGCTGTAGCAACGGAAGCTTGCAGACTGTAGAGGAAAAACGGCATTTGGAGCTGCCGATTGCGGCGATAGAAACGCTGGAGATAGCGACAGCGTCGGGTGATTTGATCGTGAAGGGAGACGACAAGGCCACCTCTATCCAGGTAGACGCTACGATCAACAGATCGCCAAATATCAATCCCGAAGATATAGAAGTAACGCTCGCCGAGGACGGGGCTGTCGCCCAGTTGACGTCAGAAAGTCGCGCGCAGTTCGGCGTGGCGTATATGAAGCTGAAACTGGAGGTCACGGTTCCATCCGGTTTGAAGGTCGCGATCACGGACGGTTCAGGGGATATCGACGTATCCAAGCTGGCGGGGCCGCTCACGATTGCGGATGACTCCGGCGATATCCGGCTGAAGGATGTCACTGGCGAAGTGGAAATCAACGACCAGTCCGGTGATATCAAAATCAGCAAGGCGACTGCCCTCAAGCTGATTGAGGACGATTCCGGCGACATTTTGCTGGAAGATACGGTTGGCGATGTGGAGATTCGCGATCAGTCGGGCGATATGAACATCGTCCGGCACAAAGGCAACCTGAGCATATCGGATGAAAGCGGCGATATCGACATTTACACAGTCGATGGAAACGTGGAAATCGTAGAGGATGGCTCTGGAAAGCGTTCGGTGAAAAACGTCAGCGGATCGTACACGGAGAACTGAAAAAAGAGTGCCGTTGCCTTTGGCGCAGCGGCGCTTTTTTATTAGGAAGACACAGGCCGGAAAATTCTTACTTTTGTCAATCCAGAGAAATTTAGTCGACTAATGAAAAAATGCTTTTATCCAGGATAAAGAAGTGCTAATATAACAAATGGAGAAACGATTGAGAATGAGATTCTTTATTATTGAGAATGAATCCCTTTCTCAATAAGCACAATAAAAGCAACGCATCATTCACGTGAACAAAGAGAAGAGTAGGGAAGCGATGAAAAAAAGATATTTGGTTGTGGCCCTGATTCTGCTATCAATGGTATCCCTGTTTATCGGCGTGAAGGACATTTCGCCCCTGGAGCTGTTCAATCTCAGCGACGACAAGGTTCAGGTGATGTGGATCAGCCGGATTCCCCGCCTGATTAGCATCATCATCGCCGGTATCAGCATGAGTGTGGTCGGCCTCATCATGCAGCAACTGACCCGCAATAAATTCGTCTCGCCTACGACGGCGGGGACCGAAGATTCTGTCCGCTTCGGGATTCTCGTCTCCTTGCTTGTGTTTGTCGACGCCTCTGTATGGGTGAAGCTGCTCGTGGCATTCGTTTTCGCTCTGCTCGGAACGTTTGTCTTCATGAAAATTCTCGACAGAGTGAAGTACAAAGACTCGATCTTCATTCCGCTGGTCGGGCTAATGTTCGGGAATATCGTCGGGTCGATCACGACGTTTTTCGCCTACAAGCACGACCTGATCCAGAACATGTCGTCCTGGTTGCACGGCGATTTTTCCTCCATCATGAGGGGCAACTACGAGCTTCTATACATAAGCATTCCGCTGGTCGTCATTGCGTACCTGTTTGCCAACAAGTTTACGATCGCAGGGATGGGCGAGGAATTTGCCATCAACCTCGGGCTGAATTACAAGCAGGTCGTCAATATCGGGCTGGCGATTGTCGCGATGGTTTCGTCCGTCGTCATCCTCACAGTGGGAACGATCCCGTTTTTAGGGCTTATTATTCCTAATATTGTGACGCTTTATCTCGGTGACAACCTGAAAAAAAGCTTGGCCCATACCGCCTTGCTGGGCGCGGTGTTCGTCCTCTGCTGCGATATTTTGGGACGCCTCATCATCTTCCCGTACGAAATTTCGATCGGTTTGATGGTCGGGGTAGTGGGCAGCGGTATATTCGTGTACTTACTCATGAGAAGAAAGGCATATGAACGATGAAAGCTAAGATTGGTGGCATGGCGATAGTCGCCGTTGCTCTGATAGCCGTATTCATGCTGATTGACGCTGGAGGCAACTGGGATTACGTGCTTCCCCGGCGGGCGAAAAAAATTCTCGCCATCATCTTGACCGGGTGCATCATCGCATTCTCGACAATGGTCTTCCAGACGATTACCAACAACCGCATCTTGACGCCCAGCATCATCGGCCTTGATTCCCTTTACATGTTCATTCAGACGTTCGTCATTTTCGTGTTTGGCTCTACGCACATGACGATCATGAACAAAAATGTCAACTTTCTCATCTCGACAGGCTTGATGGTTTTGTTTGCCGGCGTGCTGTACAAATTCCTGTTTAAACGGGAAGGCCAAAACATCTACTTCCTGCTGTTGATCGGGCTGATCTTCGGCACGCTGTTCGGCAGTCTGTCGACGTTCATGCAAGTTTTGATCGACCCGAATGAATTTCAGATCGTACAGGATAAAATGTTCGCCAGCTTCAACAATGTGAACACAGACCTGCTGATTCTCAGCTTTGTGCTGGTGATCGCGATCGGGATCTACTTCTGGCGCTACACCAAATATTTGGATGTGCTGTCGCTGGGACGCGATCAGGCGATAAACCTGGGGATTCCTTACGATTTTGTCGTCAAGCGCTTCCTGATCGTGATTGCGATTCTGGTGTCGATTGCGACCGCATTGGTTGGACCGATCACCTTCCTGGGGCTTCTGGTGGCGAACCTGGCTCATCAGTTCATGAAGACGTATCAGCACAAGTATTTGCTGGCAGGCTCGGCGTTAATCAGCGTCGTGGCGCTGGTAGGCGGTCTGTTGGTCGTAGAGCGCGTGTTCACGTTCTCGACGACGCTCAGTGTGATCGTCAACTTTATCGGTGGGGTTTACTTCATCTATCTTCTGTTAAAGGAGAATAAAGCGTGATAGAAGTCCGTAACGTCTCAAAACAGTATGGGAACAAAAACGTCGTGGAAAACGTCTCGGTGAAGATTGCCAAGGGAAAAATCACGTCTTTTATCGGGCCGAACGGAGCCGGGAAGAGTACGCTTTTGTCCATGGTCAGCCGTTTGTTGACGAAGGACCAGGGCGAGGTATTGATTGAGGGGCAAGAGATCGGCCAGTACAAAAGCAACGACCTGGCGAAAAAGATTTCGATTCTCAAGCAGTCCAACCACATCACCGTTCGCCTGACGATCCGCGAGCTGGTCAGCTTCGGGCGCTTCCCGTACTCGCAAGGCAACCTGACCAAAGAGGACTGGAAGTATGTAGACGAAGCGATCCGTTACCTGGAGCTTACGGACATTCAGCACAAATACCTCGACCAGTTGAGCGGCGGGCAGCGGCAGCGGGCGTACATCGCCATGGTTGTCGCGCAAAACACGGAGTATGTGCTTCTCGATGAGCCGCTGAACAACCTGGACATGAAGCACTCGGTCCAGATCATGAAGGTGCTGCGCCGCCTGGTGGACGAGATGGGCAAAACCGTCGTGATCGTCATTCACGATATCAACTTTGCTTCCTGCTACTCGGACTATATCGTGGCGCTCAAGGATGGCAAGGTCGTGAAGGAAGGCACTACCGACGAGATCATCGACCCGCAAACCTTGAAGGATGTGTACGATATGGACATCCACATCGAGGACATCGACCAAAACAAAATATGCGTATATTTCGCGTAACGCTTTTCTTCCCTTCGATAAAATTATTTTGATGGCATGCAAGGGGGTTCATCAGCAAGCTATCAATAATTTTATATATATTAAAAAACTTATAGAGGTGAGAGAAATGAACAAAAAAATCCTTGTGCTGTTCATGGCCGTACTGTTGGCAGTCTTTACAGCGGCATGCGGTTCCGGCTCCAATAGTGCAGCTCCTTCCCAAACGTCAGAGGCTTCCAACGGCGCCGCGAAGGAATCCGAAGAAATCACGATCAAACATAAATTGGGCGAGGCAAAACTGAAGAAGAACCCGCAAAACGTAGTAGTCTTTGACTACGGTGTACTCGATTCCCTGGACAAACTGGGCATTGAAGTGAAAGGGGTAGCGCAATCCAGCATTCCTCCTTACCTGGAGAAGTTCAAGGACGCGAAATACACCAACATCGGCAGCCTGAAAGAGCCTGACTTTGAAAAAATCAACGCGATGAAACCGGATGTAATCTTCATCTCCGGCCGTCAGCAAGACGCTTATGAAGAACTGAACAAAATCGCCCCAACCATCTTCCTGGGTGTAGATACGACCAAGTACATGGAGTCCTTCACCGAGAACATGAAAACTCTCGGCACTATCTTCGGCAAAGAAGCGCAAGTAGACGAAGAACTGGCAAAAATCAACGACTCTATCAAGCAACTGAATGAAAAAGCGACTGCAAGCGGCAAAAACGCGCTGATCGTTCTGGTGAACGAAGGCAAGCTGAGCGCTTACGGTCCTGGTTCCCGCTTCGGCATTTTGCATGACGTATTTGGCTTTGCTGCTGTAGACAAAAACATTGAAGTTTCAACACACGGTCAAAGCGTATCGGCTGAGTACGTGGCAGAGAAAGACCCTGACTACCTGTTTGTCGTAGACCGCGGCGTAATCTCCGGAAACCAAGGCGTTTCTGCCGCAGCAAAAGAAGCGGTAGAAAACGACCTGGTGAAAAACACCAAAGCGTTCAAAAACGGCAACATCATTTACCTGGATGCCAACTACTGGTACCTGTCCGGTGGCGGACTGGTGTCTACAGCGAACATGGCTGATGAAATCCTGAAAGACATCAAGTGGTAATCAAACCTCGTTGACAGATAGGCAGCAGCCCGGGGCAGATCAAGCCCCGGGCTGCTTGCTTGTTTTTCTTTGCACCAAAAAAGCCATTCTCCTTTTGGCCGATCAGGAGAATGGCTTGTGCTGTCGATGATAGAGAAAATTAACGAGTGCCGACCAGCTTGCGTTCTTCTTCTTGCACCGCTTGGGCGGCTGGTTGAACTGGGCTGGATGCAGGTTGCTTGTTTTCAACGGCATGGCTCAGCTCGTAAGGGAGGCAAAGCGGCACGCCTGTGCGCGGGTCGGTCAAAATGTCTGCTTCGATGTTGAATACTTTGCGCAACATCTCGGGAGTCATGACTTCTGCCGGAGTACCTTCTGCCATGACGGTGCCGCGAGAGATCGCCACCATGTGCTGGGCGTAGCGTGTCGCATGGTTCAAATCGTGGACGACCATGACGATCGTGCGGTTTTCTTCCTCGTTCAGCTTTTGCAGCAGCTTGAGCACTTCCAACTGGTGTGCCATGTCGAGGAAGGTGGTCGGCTCATCCAGGAACAGAATGTCGGTCCCTTGCGCCAAAGCCATGGCGATCCAGGCGCGCTGGCGTTGACCGCCGGAGAGCTGGTCTACAGGACGGTCGTAGAAGTCGACCATACCCGTCATGGAAATGGCCCATTGGACGATTTCCTTATCTTCTTTGGTCAGGGAGCCGAAGCCTTTTTGATGCGGGAAGCGGCCGTAGGTAACAAGCTCAGACACGGTCAATCCATCGGGAGCAGTTGGGTTCTGCGGAAGAATCGCCAGTTGCTTGGCGACTTCTTTGGTCGACTGTTGATGGATAGACTTCCCGTCCAGAAACACCTGTCCGCCTGACGGCTTCATGATCCGGGCCAATGTTTTGAGGATAGTCGATTTGCCCGAGCCGTTTGCGCCGACCAGCGCGGTGATTTTGCCGGAAGGGATGCTGATATTCAGGTCTTTGACAATGGAAAGCTCGCCGTAACCGATGTCCAGCTTTTGCGTGTATAAGCGTTCCACAATAGGCCAACTCCTTTATAGGAAAGTATGTACATGTATGAGTAAAAGCAGACAATGATAATCATTTTCATTAAAGTATATAACGGAATGCAGGCAATTTCAATACTTGATCGCTTGATCGCGTGCAATCGAGGCATGAGAAAAGCCAACCTGCTCTCTAGTGTGAGCAAATTGGCTTGGGAATAACAAGCTTATGAAAATAGGCGACTAGCTTTGGTACGTGATGTGGGCGATGATGCCTTCCTCGTCATCCAGTACCAGCTCGATACCCGCAGAGTACGGGTTGCGTTGCATTTGCGTCTCCAGATAGAAGCGGATGGCTTCGATCAGGTTGATCTCGACGAACACCTGCTTGCGACCGTTGGCGTAAACTTCAGCGGAAAAGCCGTAGTCTTCGTCCCACATCAGCTCAACTTCTACGTCTTGCGGCTGAACTTGCTTTTTGCTCGCCACATGCAGGCAGATGGCGTTGATGAGCATTTGCTCCGAAAATGTTATCTTTTCCATGCGTTCAGTTCCTGTTTCTTCGCGCGTTGCGTTTTGAAGTAGACGAAGATTTTGCGGATCAGGACGATCACAGCCACAATCGCCAGCATGTTAATCAGGAAGCCGAAGATTGCGCCCAAAGCTCCCATGTCGCCAAACAGGCTACCGAACAGCAATCCAGCCAGTCCACCGACGAGAAGGCCTTTCATGAAGCCGCCGCTGCTTTTGGTCGGAGCAGCAGTTGCCGGTGTATTGGTTGTCGTGCTTTTATTGGTAGAGGCATTTACATTCGAATCGGCTTTGGTTGGAGTTTGCGTGTTCGTTGGAGCTGTATTGGAATTGAACGACTTTTTGCCAGACTTGTAGCCTTTTGCATCGGCGTGATCTGTGAATCCGCCAGGAGCGAGTACGAGCATAACGGCGACCAACAGCATGATGAGTTTTTTCATGTGATTTGAGTAGCCCCTCTCTATTCATTGAGTTACATATAAGTGTACATGAATATTTGGAGCTTTTCCACCAAACATTCGGTGAACATTGCTGGATGGAAGAAGAAAACAAAACGAAAGCCCCTGACGTGCAGCAGCAGCCAAGGGCTTTCTCGCTATGCGCTTTTTTTCAGTTTGCGAGCCGCCCAGTTGCCGAGCGACTGGATCAGTTGCACCAAAACGACGAGGATGATGACGGTAATTATCATGACCTCGATATCCCATTGCTGGTAGCCGTAGCGCAGCGCCAGATCGCCCAGCCCGCCCGCTCCGACGGCTCCGGCCATCGCGGTCGCGCCGATCAGGCCGATGGTGGCAATCGTCAGGCAGAGCACGATGCCCGGTCTTGCCTCGCGCAGCATGATGCGAAAAATAATTTGTCGGCGCGAGGCTCCCATGGCCTGGTACGCCTCGATGACGCCGCGGTCCACGTCGTGCAGCGCCGTCTCCATCAAGCGGGAAATATAAGGAGCCGTGTAGACGATCAACGGCACGATGGCGCCCTCGATGCCGATGGAGGTACCGACGATCAGCTCGGTGAACGGGATGATCGCGACCATCAGGATGATAAAAGGCAGCGAGCGCACGATGTTGATGATCGTATTGAGTGCGTGGTAGATGAATTTGTTCGGAAACAGATGGTTGCCCTGGGTAACGACGAGAAGAATCCCCAGCGGAATGCCGATGAGCGTCGCAATGAACAGCGCGATGCCCACCATGATGACAGTTTCCTGCAAGGACTGTCCGAAGACAGGAATCATTTCAGTAAGGCGGTCCATGAGTGCGTGCCCTCCTCTCGTTCGACGATGTCCACTCTGTAAACCGATTCGCGCAGAAAAGCAATGCCGTCCTCAATCGCCCGTTCCTCCCCGGAGATATGCAGCAGCAGAATGCCCAGCGCCGTTCCTTTAATGGAAGTAATCGAGCCGTACAGCAAGTTGGTGCTGACCGGAAAACGCGCGGACAGCGTGCCGAGCACCGGATCGAGCGCGGCATCCCCGCGAAAAGCTACGCGAAGTATTTTCGAGACAGGCCCGGACGGCTTGATTTTGGCCAAAATTTCACCCGGCACTTCATCGTCAAAAATCGTCTTGATGAAATTGCGCGTCGTCTGCTGCTGCGGATTGCTGAAAATATCAAGCACAGTCCCTTGCTCGATGATGACGCCGTTTTCCATGATCGCGACCTGGTCGCATATTTTTTTGATAACCTGCATTTCGTGGGTAATCAGCACGATTGTCAGATTGAACTTGCGGTTAATGTCGAGCAAAAGCTCCAAGATCGATTCGGTCGTCTGCGGGTCGAGAGCAGATGTCGCTTCGTCGCACAGCAAAATTTCCGGATCGGTGGCGAGTGCCCGGGCAATGCCTACCCGTTGCTTTTGCCCGCCGGACAGTTGGGAAGGATAGGCGTTTGCCTTGTCCGCCAGACCGACGAGGCGCAGCAAGTCTTCTACCTTGCGCTTGATAACGTCCTTTGGCACTCGGTTCATCCGCAATATTTCCGCCACGTTGTCAAAGACGTTGTAGGAGGAAAGCAGATTGAAGTGCTGAAAAATAATGCCGATCTTTTTGCGCGCCTGGCGCAGTTCTTTTTCCTTCAGCTCAAGCAGATTTTGCCCGTTGACGACTACGGAGCCGCTCGTCGGCTTTTCCAACAGGTTGATCGTGCGGAGCAGGGTACTTTTCCCCGCTCCGCTAAAGCCGATCACGCCGTAGATTTGCCCTTTTTCCACGTTCAGAGATACGCCCTTCAAGGCTTCGACCTGCCTGGCTCCTACCTTGTACGTTTTATGAATATCAGTTAGCTGTATCATCACGAGTGTCTCCTTGTTGTCGGTTGTTCCCGGCATGTTTTTACCAGGACGGCAGCACGGCTCCTTCAAAGTGTTCGTCGATAAACTTCTTCACTTCTTCCGAGCGGTAGATGTCCACGAGCTTTTTGTAGGTCGGGTTGTCTTTGTCTGCTTCTCTGACGGCGATGATGTTGACGTAAGGAGAATCAGACGTTTCCGAGAAGATCGCGTCTTTTTTCGGCGAATAGCCTGCTTCCATGGCGAAGTTGGTGTTGATCGAAGCGACTTCCACGTTGCCGAGCGAGCGAGCCAAAAACGCTGCCTCCAGCTCCTTGAATTGCAGTTTTTTCGGATTTTCCACGATGTCCAGCGGAGTCGCGTTGTCTTTCACGCCGTCTTTGAGCTTGATAAGTCCGGCAGCCTGGTAGAGCAACAGAGCGCGGGCGCGGTTCGTCGGGTCGTTTTGGATGCCGACCACGCCGCCTTCCGGGATGTCCTCTACTTTTTTATGCTTGGTGGAGTAGAGCCCCATCGGGAAGGTTACGCCTTTGCCGATCTCGACGATTTTGGTTTTGTGGTCCTGATTGAACTTGGCCAGGAACGGGATGGTCTGGAAGCTGTTCATATCGAGATTGCCTTTATCGAGAGCCTGGTTCGGTTGCACATAGTCGTTGAACACGACCAGCTCCACGTCGATTCCTTGGCCTTTGGCGACTTCTTTTACTTTGTTGAAAATTTCTTCGTGAGGGCCGCCTGTCACGCCGACCTTGATTTTGGTTTGCTGTTCAGCAGCAGCTCCACCGTTTGCGGGAGCCGCTTCCTGTTTGCCGCCGCACGCCGTAACGAGAGAAGCAGCTAGCAGAAGCGAAGTGAGAAATAAGCCTGTTTTTTTCATGAAAATTCCCCTTTTCTTTGGTGTTTGTATATCTTGAAAATAGTAACCGGGAAAACAAAAAGCCTCTTCCGCTAAGAAGAGGCTTGTAACTGCGCATGCAACATTCACAGTGGTCAATGCCTCTCTTATCTGTCGGAATTGATTTCCGCTGGATTTGGCACCATATCGGTGGGATAGGTTGCCGAGGTGTCATAGGGCCAGTCCCTCGACCTCTCTTTATAAGAGAAGTGGCTTATGAAATTCGGTCAAAGCAAATTGCCTACAATTCATATTAGGTTAGTTGGATTATAGCTTGCCGATTTCGACCTGTCAATTGTTTTTCCGAACGAATTTTTGACTGAAAAATGTAAAAATGATCTAAATACGAATGTTTGCTTGCTCTAGCCAGAAATCATATGTATAATGGGAGCAACGAATCCGATAACAGCTCTCGCGGGTGATGTCATGAGTTTAACAGACACGAATGAAACGAGAAAAAAGCTGTCTGCCATTTATAATGAGATAGCGAAAGAGTTGTTCGGATTTGGAACGACTTTGCTGAGAGTGACCATTGAGAATCAGTTGATTACCTTCCACGCCAAGCATCGCCGTTCACCGCGCTCTGCCGCGCTTGAAGGCGAAGCCCCGGCCCTGAAGCTCGAAGTCGATTTTCGCATGTCTCTTCTTTATAAGAGGAAACTGAAAGAACGGCTGGAAGAAGAGATGGGTCTGAAGCTGGAAGCTGTGCTAAGAGACTATGACGCGCCTACGCAGTGGGCGATCACGAATGTGATTGTGAGCGGCTCGGAAAATTAAATACTTGCCCCATTCGTTCGGATTTTCCCTTTTGATTTATCTCAAGGGAAGACCGTGAAAATGGTGTGAAACGGGTGTCGCTTCTCTTTGTTTACGAAGAAAAGTGCTCTTGTTTAGAATGTATCGTTCTATTCAAGGGTGCTTTTCTTTTTTCTTTTTCAGCTTCTCAACGCTTTGCAAAGGGGGTGGTTGATGAATAAAATCACCGAACGAGGGAAACAGTAGGGGGTTTCACGACACGCAGTATAAAAACGAGAAAACACTTCATTCTATGAGATGGAATCATTCGTCATTTATAAGCCGAACGGGAGGAACATTACGATGAAAAAAATGCTGACAGGAATACTTTCTGCTTCCATGCTGTCTCTGGTGCTTGCAGGCTGCGGCAGCAGCGACAAAACGCAGGAGGGAGCAGCAGGCGAAGCTGCCAAAGGCGAGCCGCAAAAGCTGGTAATCTCTACATGGGGCTTTTCTGAAGACTTTTTCCGCAAAGAAATCTACGAACCATTTGAAAAAGAGCACAACGTGAAAATCGTGCTCGAAATCGGAAACAACGCCGAGCGTCTGAACAAAATCCGCCAAGGCAGTTCCGACGTCGATCTGATCTATCTCTCCGACTACTATGCGCAGCAAGGAATCGACAGCGGCGTATTTGAAAAAATCGACCGCAGTCGCATTCCGAACCTGAACCAGATTTACGATATCGCCAAAGCGCCGCTGGGCGAGGACTACGGTCCAGCCTACACGATCGGACAATTCGGGATTGCCTACAATCCGAAGCTGGTCACAACCGAGATCAAAGATTGGAAAGACCTGTGGAGCCCTGAGTTGGCAGGCAAGCTGACACTGCCGAACATCACGTCCACCACAGGCCCGATGATTCTCGACAGCGCTTCGATGGTAGCAGGTAGCGCAGAGTTTAACGAAGACCAGGCGTTTGCAAAAATGAAAGAAGCGAATAAAGGCGTTGTGAAGTATTACGACAAAACTTCCGAGTACGTGAACATGTTCAGCCAGGAAGAAATCGCAGTGGGTCCGATCATGGAAATGTACTTCAAAGACATCCAGGCAGCCGTGCCAGAAGCGGTATTCGTCGCTCCGGCAAGCGGTGGCTACGCCGTAATGAACACCGTCAACATCGTCAAAGGCAGCAAAAACAAGCAACTGGCCGAGGACTTCATCAACTATCAGTTGAGCAAGGAAGTTCAGGAGAAAACAGCGAAAGCAAAAGTAGACTCTCCTGTAAACACGTCTGTGGAGCTGACAGCCGAAGAAGCAAAAGGCGTGACTTACGGCGAAGAGACAGTGAACAAGCTGCGCAAGCTGGACATGAAGTTCGTCAACGAGCATTCCAAGGCGTGGATTGATCGCTGGAACCGCGAAATTACCCAATAACAAGCGCTTGAAACAGGACAAGGGTATAGACGTCAGGCGGATATACCCTTGTTTGTTTCAACTGAAGGAGGACCACTCGTGGAGCAAAAAATCATTCTTGATGTCGATACCGGAATTGATGACGCGCTGGGAATTATTTTGGCTATCAAGAGCGGTCAATGTGAATTGATCGGAATCACTACCGTAAACGGCAACGTATCCCTTGGCAAAGCGACAGAAAATACGTGCAAAATTCTCGATTTCCTGCAAGTGGGAGCAACGATTCCTGTCGTACGCGGAGCCTCCCAGCCGCTTTTTCGTCCGTTGTTTTTCGAGCATCGCATTCATGGCGAGGACGGGCTTGGCGGGGCACTGCGGGATGCGGAGGTGCTGACGCAGCCGCGGGAAGGCTTTGCGCCTGATTTCATTTGCGAGCAAGTGCTGGCTCGTCCCGGGCAAGTCACGCTTGTCATGACAGGGCCGCTGACGAATCTGGCCTTGGCTGTCAGAAGGTGCCCCGAGCTGGTCAAGCAGGTGAAGGAAGTCATTTTTATGGGCGGGGTATTGACCGAGCACGGAAATGTGACCCCGGTGGCGGAGTACAACATGTACGTCGATCCGGAAGCAGCCAAGGTAGTGTTTCACGCCGGATTTCCGCAATTGACATTGGTCGGGCTGGATGTCACACGACGAGTCCTGCTTACCGAAGAACATATCAAGGAACTGGGCGATACGCCCATCGGCCGCTACGTGAAGCAAAGCACGTCCGATTACCTGGACCGCTACTTTGAACGCAACGGCGTGCGCGCCTGCGCCATGCACGATCCGCTGGCTGTTGCGGTCGCGCTCGACCGCTCGCTGGTGACGACGAAGAAGCTGTACGTCGATATCGAAACGAAAAGCGAGCTTTGTGACGGGCAAACGGTTTGCGACTTTCAGAACCGCCTGAAAAAAGAACCCAACATGAACGTCTGTCTGGACGTAGATGCAGATGCGTTCTTTGCGCGTTTTCTCGGCGCATTGAAAGCCTGACGATACCGTGAACAGGAGTTAATTGAATGAGAAAAAAGGGTCTTTATTTATTGCTGCTGCCTGGTGTGCTGTTTTTGACGCTGTTCATGGTCATTCCGATCGTGCTGACGATTGCGTCCACGTTTTTCCATGAAGGAAGCTTTACCCTGCAAGGCTACATGCAGTTTTTGACGGACAAGTATTTCATGAAAATTTTGCTGACGACGCTGCAGGTCAGTCTCGTCACGACCATTGCCTGCATCCTGCTCGGCTTTCCGGCTGCGTACTACATTTCCAAGTTAGGCCCGCGCAAAAAGGGGATTTTGCTGGCATTGGCGATTTTCCCGCTGCTGACCAGCTCTGTCGTGCGCTCGTTTTCCTGGATGATTATTCTCGGCAAAAAAGGCTTGCTGAACAGCTCGCTGTTGTCGATCGGACTGATTGAAAAACCGCTGGAAATCTTGTACACCCCGACTGCGATGATGATCGGTCTGATCCATCTGTTCCTGCCGCTCATCATCATTACGCTGGTGGGCGTGATGGAAAACATCGACCCGGATTTAATCAAAGCGGCCGAAAGCCTGGGCGCGTCCAAATTTACGGCGTTCCGCCAGGTGATTGTACCGCTTAGTGTGCCAGGGCTTATCATCGGCAGCATTCTCGTGTTTGTCGGCAGCCTGACCGCCTACACTACACCTGCGCTGCTGGGCGGGAAGCAACGCGTCATCTCGACGTTTCTCTACCAGAACGCGATTACGCTAAACGACTGGTACATGGCTTCGGTCATTGCCACGATCATGATCGTCATTACGTTTGTCGTCATTTCCTTCATGAACAAGCTGGCGACGAAACTAAATCCGAAGGGGTAGAAGCTATGCAGGAAAAAAATCGCGGGTTGGCCCTGTTTACCCTTCTCGTCTTTGCTTTTTTGCTCGGGCCGCTCATTATCATATCCTTTACATCGTTTGAGCCTGGGAGCGTCCTGAAATTCCCGCCGGAAGGCTTCTCCCTGCGCTGGTATGAAAACATCTTTAACGTAGAAATGTTCATGACGACGTTCCAGACGTCGATGCTCGTATCGTTACTGGGCAATCTGCTGGCGCTTTTGCTCGGGATTCCGGCGGCGTATGCGCTCAGCCGCTTCCAGTTTCGCGGCAAAGGGCTGTTGAACGGCATTTTCATCTCGCCTGTCCTGATTCCGGGAATTGTCATGGGCTTTGCCATGCTGAAATACGTCATTGTCGTCTATCATTTGCCGATTTACGCCGGGCTGCTCGTCGGCCATACGGTGCTGATGCTTCCTTTTATCATTCGCGTCATCGCGTCCAGCCTGTCCAACTTCGATTTCGCCATTGAAGAGGCGGCGCTCAGTCTCGGCGCTGGCCGGCTGGAGACGTTTTTCAAGGTCGTTTTGCCTAACATTCGCTCCGGAATTATTGCGGCGATTCTGATTGCTTTTCTGGAGTCTTTCAACAACGTCGATATCTCTGTGTTCATGACCGGACCGGGAGTAAGCACGCTGCCGATCCAGATGCTGACTTACGTGGAAAACAACTTCGACCCGACGATCGCTGCCATTTCTGTCGTGCTCATGATGATTACGGCTGTTCTCATGTTCATCATCGAACGATTGATGGGGCTTTCCTACTTTACAAAACGATAACGGAGGCATCAAACATATGGCATTGCTCACGCTGGAAAACGTATCGGTTGCCTATGACAATCAGTACATTTTGCAAAACTTCAATCTGAATATCGAGAAGGGCCAGCTCATCTCCCTGCTGGGGCCGAGCGGCTGCGGCAAAACGACGACGCTGCGCCTGATCGCGGGGTTTCTGGAAGCAAAGGACGGCCGCTTCCTGTTTGACGGCAAGGACTATACGCGGGTGCCGGTCAACAAGCGCAACTTCGGGTTTGTGTTTCAGAGCTACGCCTTGTTTCCGCACTTGTCCGTCTTCGACAACGTGGCGTTCGGCCTGCGTCTGCGCAAGGTGAATGAAGCAGAGGTCAAGCAGCGTGTCCTGCAAATTTTGGAGGTTGTCAGTCTTGGCGGTTTTGAAAAACGGTTCCCCAAGGAGCTGTCCGGCGGGCAAAGACAGCGCGTGGCGATTGCCCGTGCCCTGGTGATTCAGCCTGATCTGCTGTTGTTCGACGAACCGCTAAGCAACCTCGATGCGAACCTGCGGATCAACATGCGCGTGGAAATTCGCCGCATCCAGCAGGAGCTGGGCATTACGACAGTGTACGTGTCGCATGACCAGGAGGAGTGCTTCTCCATCTCCGACCAGGTGGCGATCATGAACAAAGGAATTATCGAGCAACTGGACGACCCGGCGACGATTTTCAAATATCCGAAGACCGAGTTTATCGCGCGGTTTATCGGCTTTACCAACTTCATCGACTTCGCCGAGCGCACGGAAGCGAACGGAGAGATCGGACTGCGCGTGGGCGGCCATCAGTTCGTAGCAGCCAAGCACCCTGGAACAGCAAGTCCTACCGGCAAAAAATGCGCGATGCGTCCGGACGATCTGCTGGTGACGACCGAAGAGGCCGATCAGCCAGGCATGAACCGTTTGCACGGCAGCGTCAAAGTCAGCACGTTTTTGGGCCGCAGCTATCAGTACGTCGTGGAAACAGAGCTGGGCGACTTTACCGTCAACCAGGAAATGGAGACCCCTTATCGGAGCGGCCAAAAGGTCAACCTGCTGTTCCCGAAAGACAAAGTGGTGCTCGTGGACTAAAGACAGGAGGGCTTTTTGTGAAGGTTGATTTATTGATTCAAAACGTACAAGTGTTCAACAGCTATTTCAAACAGTTCCGGGAAGGAAATGTCGCGGTTCTGGACGGGCGCTTTCTCTACATCGGCGAGCGGAATGCCGAGACGTTTGAAGCGAGCGAGATCATCGACGGCCAAGGCCGCTACATGATCCCCGGCCTGGTCGACATCCATCTGCATATCGAAAGCACGATGGTAACCCCGGAGACGTTTTCTTACGGATTGATTCAAAACGGAGTGACGACGATCGTGCCGGAGCCGCACGAGATGGCGAACGTGTTCGGAATCGAAGGGGTCAAGGAAATGATCCGCGCCAGCCAGGACTGCGTAGTAGACATGAAGTACGCGATTCCAAGCTCTGTTCCGGCGACCTCGATGGAGACGACTGGAGGGTCCGTGGAAATTGCCGACATGGACGAGTTGTTGGCCTCCGGCGACATCGTCTGCATGGGCGAGATCATGAACTACGTGGATATCATCCGCGACGAGAACTGCAAAACGAACCGGATTTTGGAGCACATTCGCAAAACGTATCCGAAGCTGGTCGTCGAGGGGCACGTGCCGAAGCTGCTTGACCTGGATTTGCATCGCGTCATTTACGCGGGCGTGGACTCCGACCATACGCACCAGACGGCGGAAGGTATGGAAGCGAGAATCGCGGCGGGCATGTTTTTGGAGATTCAGGAAAAGTCAATGACAGAAGAAGTCATGGACTACTTGATCCGCGAAGATGTTTCCGAGCATTTTTGCTTTGTGACGGACGATGTGATGACCGACTCGCTGTACAAGCGCGGCCATCTGAACCATATCGTGAAAAAGGCGATCGGCATGGGCATGCCGCCGGAGCGCGCTATTTACGCCAGTACGTTTACACCAGCAAGACGCATGAACATGACGGATCGCGGGGCGATTGCTCCGGGCAAGATTGCCGATTTTGTACTCGTGTCGGATTTGCGCGAGCTTGTGATTGAGCAAGTGTACAAAAACGGGCAAAAAGCGTTCGACGCCCGCGAACAATACCGTCAGGTCGCGCGGACGAAGCAGTTCCCGGCGCATTTTTACGAGAGCATCAAGCTGTCGCCGCTCACAGAGAGCGACTTCCAGGTCACTACAGATGCGCCGGACAACCGCTATCCATGCCGTGTCATGCTCGTCCAGAATGGCTCGACGTTTACCGAGGATCACCGCGGGATCGTCGAGGTGCGGGAAGGAAAGGTGTGCTGGGAAGAAAGCCCGTACGGCCTGATCGCGGTCTTTGAGCGCTACGGCAAAAACGGCAACCGCGGCTACGGGCTAATCAGCGGCGACACGATCAAGCGCGGAGCGGTAGCGACCAGCTATTCGCACGATAACCACAACTTGCTCGTCGTCGGCCACAATCCGCACGACATGATGGTGGCAGCCAACGAGGTCATCCGCAACCAGGGCGGTTTTTGCGTAGTCGAGGACGGCAAAGTAATCGCCAACCTGCTCTTGCCTGTCGGCGGTATTTTGACAGAGGAACCGTTGGAGAAGACGGCGAAGGAAGTCGAGAAGCTGCGCCGGGCCATGGAATCGCTCGGGTACGAGCACTACAACCCAATCATGTCGATCAGCACGCATTCGCTGCCAGTCAGCCCTGCGCTGAAGCTGACCGATTTGGGCCTGATTGATGTGAATGCAGGAAAAGTCGTGCCGCTGCTTTTGATGTAGGACGACATAGCAAACCCCGGGAACAGCAGATGTGCTCCCGGGGTTATTTGCATATTTGCATGTGCATCGGCAATGCATTGTTCATGCCAGCAGCGCCAAGAGGTGTGCCGTATCGGCCTCTGACGCGAGCGAGGCAGTCGTGCTCGCCAACCGCTCGGCAAGCGTGGGATCGGCTGTCAGCACGTCAGCGAGCTTTTGCTGCACTTCTGCTGCGGTCAGCGCATTGCCCGGAGCGCCGCGCGGACGATCGACGCGCTCGCGATACACCTGTCCGGCTTTTGTCGTGATCTCGACGATGGTAAAACGCCCTTTGGGCACCGCTTCCGGCGCGGGCGCGATCTGGCTGTCGTAGGCCCGCTGTACACGCGGCAAAAAGGCGAGAATGTCCGGGGCAATCGGCGCTGCCGTGAAGCTTTCCAAAGACAGCGAGCGTCTGTGCAAAGCGAGGCTCGCCACATACTCGACGCTGAAGCGCCCTTGCTCGCCCGTGCGCGGCTCTCTCTCGACGAGCGCAGCGTCCCCCTCGGGAGGAAAAATGATGCGAACCGCCTCCAGCTCAGCAGGCGCAAAGGCGTGGCGCGCCGCCAGGCGAACAGCCGCGTCCGCAGCGTGATGGGCAGCGGAGCAAAACGGATAAATTTTGAACCAGAGTCCCGGCGTGACGATTCGCCAGGAGGCGCCCCAGTCTTGCAGCAGCACGGAGTTTGCCAGCTCGGGATCTCCGTAGACGGCAAAAAAGCCGTGTTTCCCGTCCAGCGCCTGCGAGCTGCCTCCGAAGTCTGCTTCCGCCAGTCTGACTGCAAGCAAGGCAGACTGGGCGGCGAGCCCTGCGTGCAGCGGCTTTGTTTCCGTGCCGAATTGCGCGCGCAGGCCGCTCGCCTGGGTGGCGGCAAAGCCGATCGCTTTTTGTAACTGTTCGGCAGAAAAGCCTTTGGCGTAGCCTGCCGCAACTGCGGCTGCGATCACCCCGAGCGTAGACGTATTGTGCCAGCCTTTGATGTAATGGGCGTCCCCAATCGCGCGCCCGAGACGGGCCATGACTTCGACGCCGATGACATAGGCGGCGAGAAACCGCTGGCCGCTGACGGAAGACACGGCGGCCACGGAGATGAGCGCAGGCAAAATCACTGTGCTGGGATGGCCGCGCACATCGGAATGCACGTCGTCAAAATCGAGCGCGTGCCCGATGTAGCCGTTCAACAGGGCAGCCGAAAGAAAACTGGCCTTGCGCTGTTGCCCGATGACAGGAACTTCGGCGCGGCCGCCTTCTGCTTCGGTAATGCTCCACAGCTTCGCCAGGCCCGCATCCTCGCGCGCGGCAAAGCTGGCAGCCAGGTAGTCCAGAATTCCCAGCCGCGCTGCTGCCATGGCGGCAGCGTCGTTTTCCGGGCGAGAAGAAACGACGAGATCAGCCAGCTTCTCTGTCAGCCGTCTGTCTCGTCCTGTGCTCGCATGTACATGTGTCACGGTAGGGCCACTCCCTTTCCCCGCCTACGAGATGAAGGAGGCCGGGGCGTTTATTTGCAGCAAAAACCGCTGCGTGCGCTGGTTTTGCGGGCGGTCAAACAGTTCTTCGGGGGTTCCTTGCTCGACGATTTTGCCATCCGCCATGAAAATGATGCGATCCGCTACATGGCGGGCAAAAGCCATCTCGTGCGTGACGATCAGCATGGTCGTGCGCTTTTCCGCAATCGCCTTGATGACTTGCAGGACCTCTGCCACCAGCTCGGGATCGAGCGCGGAGGTCGGCTCATCGAGCAAAATCGCATGCGGGTCGACAGCGAGCGCGCGGGCGATGGCAACGCGCTGCTGCTGGCCCCCTGACAAGGTGATCGGGTAGCTGTCGGCCTTGTGCGCCAGACCGACCTGCTCCAGAAGCGCCCTGCCGATTTTGTCCGCTTCGCTCTGCTTCATCTTTTTCGTGATGATGAGCGATTCCGTGACGTTTTGCAGCGCGGTCCGGTTTTTGAACAGGTTGTAGTTTTGAAAAACCATCGCGGTCTGCTGGCGCAGGTGGTGCGCTTCCTTGCGCGAGTATTTCTGGGCGTCCAGTGTGGCCTGCCCGATTTCGATTCGTCCGGCGTCCGGGCTTTCCAGCAGGTTGAGGCAGCGCAAAAGCGTTGATTTTCCTGAGCCGGAAGGGCCGATGATGGCGACGACCTCGCCCTGCGCCACTTCGATGTCGATGCCGTCCAGCACGACCAGATCGTTAAACTGCTTGCGCAGATTCGTTACTTTAATCATGGCAATCCCTCGCTAGTTTTTATATGGCCTGCTCAGTCGTTTTTCCAGCCATTCCTGCAGGAGACTGTAGACGATCGTCAACGCCCAGTACACAATCGCGACGGCGAGGTAGATTTCGAAAAACTTCAGCGACGCAGACGCCATCATTTTTCCTTGGGCGAACAGCTCGGCGACCCCGAGCGTAAAGGCGAGAGACGTCTCCTTCACCAGCCCGATAAACGTATTGCCCGAGGCGGGGATGGCATTGCGTGTCGCTTGCGGGAGGATGATGCGACGGTACGCCTGGGCCTTGGTCATGCCGACAGCCAGACACGCCTCAAGCTGGCCGTTGTCGACAGAGTCCAGGGCGGCACGGAAAATCTCCGCCAAATAAGCCGAATTTTTGATGCTCAAGCCAATAATCGCTGCCGTCAAGGCGTTCATCGCGCTAAACGACGGGAAAAGCTGCGGCAAGCCGTAGTAGATCAGAAAAAGCTGAACGAGCGTAGGCGTGGCGCGAAAAAAGGAAATGTACACGTTGGCGAGCTGATAGAGCACGGGTACCCGGTTTTTCGTGATGAGAGCGAGCACAAGCCCAATGGCAATGGCGAAAATCATCGCGACGACCGCCATTACCAATGTGAGCGGCAAATATTTGAGCAAGGTAGGGAAAACCTCTAGCATGTATTGCCCGTCAAAATTCATCGTGCACGCACCGCCTATTTCTGGATTGGCGCCGTAACATCAGCCTTGAAATATTTTTCTGAGAGCTGCTTCAGGGTGCCGTTATCGCGCAGCTCTGTGAGCACTTTGTCAAACTCTGTGCGCAGTTGGTCGTGTTTCTCGTCTTTCGGGAACGGGAAGGCTACTTCCTCATAGGTGATCGGATCTCCGGCCAGCTTCAGCGGCAGCCCGGTTTTTTCGATTTGCGCCAGGAGCACGCTGCGTCCGTTGATGTAGGCGTCGATCCGGCCGTAGGCGACGTCGTTGAGCGTGCCTTCTTGCGTCTCGTAGGTGCGGATGTTGATTTCGTTGTTCGGGTCCTGTTTTTGCAAGTTTTTCGTATGGTTCGAGCCGAGCACCGCTCCGACGGTTTTTCCTTTCAGATCGGCGACGGAATGGATGTCGTTGTTGTCGTTTTTGACGATGATTTGCGTTCCGGCGTAAGCGTAGGTTTGGGAAAAGTTGAACTTCTGCTTGCGCTCATCCGTCACGGCTACCTGGTTGGCGACCGTATCAATCCGGCCTGTTTCAAGCTGGCCCATCACGCCGCTGAACTCGGCGAGGTGCCATTCGATTTTGTAGCCGAGCTTCGCTGCGATTGTCTCTGCAACTTCGACGTCGAAGCCTTGCAGCTTTTCCCCTTCCTTGTAAGCGAACGGGTAGCTTTGGCCTGTTGCGCCTACGCGTAAAACTTTTTCCTCCTGGGCGCCTGATGCAGCCTGCTCGCCGCCACTGCCGCAGGCAGCGAGCAGGAGGGAGAGGCCGAGTGTAATCGCGAGGATGCCTTTATGTTTTTTCATGTGAATCTCTCCAAGTTGGTTGATTTTTTGGGGGAGTGCTGCGCCCGTTGAGCTATGGCAGTGGCGTGTACAGCTCTTTGCGGAAAAAGATCGTCGTGTGGCCGCGGCCGAGATCGGCTTCTCCGGCACGCACATAGCCTCTGCGCTCGTACATGGCGGATAGCCACGGATGCTTGTCGGCCGTGCCGAGCGATACGGCAGGAGCCTTCAATGTATCCCGGACAATGCTTTCCTCCACCCATGTCAAGAGAGTGGAGCCGACGCCTTTTTTGCCGATGGCCGGATCGACGGCGAACCACCATATATGGGGAAGGCCAAACGGTCCGGGCTGAGGTCCCCAAGGCATGCGCAGCGAGACGGTTGCCTGAATCCGCCCAGCTTCCTCCAGGACGTAGCAGGCGTTGTTGTGGATATTTTTCTGGACGAGTGCCAGGTCGGCTGTGGCTGCGGCAAAGTGAATGCCCAACTCGCGGATGGGAGCGTAGGCTCGCAGCGTCAGGTCCAGCAGCTCTGCTGCATCGTCAGCGGTTGCCAGACGGAAAGTTGTTGTCATGTTGTCTCCCTCGCACTTCTCGCGGCAAACGGGTCCAGGCGATACGTTTGTCGGCATCGGCTGGCCGTTTGCGGCGTTTATGTTTTAGCTGGATACGTGTGTCCCGTTGGCTTGCCGGTTCGTATAACGATTGGCAGGGCGCTTTAAGCCGAGATGCTCGCGCAGCGTATTGCCTTCGTATTCGGTGCGGAACAGCCCGCGCTGCTGAAGGAGCGGCACGACCTCATCGACGAACACGTCCAGACCCTCTGGCAAAAGAGGCGGCATCAGATTGAAGCCGTCGCAGCCGCCTTGCTGCACCCATTCCTCCATCTTGTCCGCAAGCTGCTCTGGCGTCCCGACAAAGATGTGGTGGCCGCGCGATCCGGCGATGTACTGATAAAGCTGGCGGATCGTCAGCTTTTCCCGGCGCGCCAGGTTCAGCACCAGCTCGAAGCGGCTTTTTACGCTGTTCGTCTCCGGGATGTCGATGTCTGGCAGCGGACCGTCGAGCGGATACGGCGTCAGATCGAAGCCGCCGAGATAGCTGGAAAGAATTTTCAACCCGACAGAGGGCAAAATCAGCTCTTGAAGCTGCTGGAATTTGGCCTGTGCGGCTTCTTCCGTATCGCCGAGAACCGGGAAGATTCCCGGCATGATGCTCACCTCGTCAGGAGAGCGGCCGTAGGAGACGACTTTTGCCTTCACGCTTTGGTAAAAGGCTTGGGCGTCCGGCAAGTTGTTTTGCGCCGTGAAAATGACTTCCGCTGTGCGGGCGGCCAGGTGCTGACCGGGCTCGGAAGACCCTGCCTGAATGATGACGGGATGCCCCTGGGGCGGTCTGGCTACGTTCAACGGTCCGCGAACGGAAAAGAACTCGCCGCGGTGCTGCAGCTCATGCAACTTGGCCGGATCGAAAAAAACGCCGGATTCCTGCTTGCGAATGAGGGCGTCGTCTTCCCAGGAATCCCACAGTCCTTTTACGACCTCGACAAATTCTTCTGCGCGCTGATAGCGCAGGCTGTGCTCGGGATGCTTTTCTCCGCTAAAGTTCAAGGCCGTCGATTCGATCGAGGAGGTGACGACATTCCACGCTGCACGGCCGTTGCTGATGTGATCGAGCGAAGCGAACTGGCGGGCGATATGAAAAGGCTCGCTGTACGTCGTAGATGCTGTGGCGGCCAGGCCGATTTTCGAAGTGACGGC
Organism: Brevibacillus sp. FW301-21C12A; assembly: GCF_058788915.1. Taxonomy (NCBI): domain Bacteria; kingdom Bacillati; phylum Bacillota; class Bacilli; order Caryophanales; family Paenibacillaceae; genus Brevibacillus; species Brevibacillus sp. FW301-21C12A. Next base: position 80,186 of record NZ_JBYTBG010000011.1, on the reverse strand, counting down.
AGACAGCGCCGACAACAGCGTAAACGGTTCAAAGCGTGCCAGCACATTCGGATGGGAGTCGGGACTGATCGACAGGCTGTCCGCGAGAAACAGCATATCCAGCTTGCCGCGTTCGGCTGTTTGCGCCAGTTGCTGAAAATAGGCGAGGTTCATGCTGCCGTCGGTTTGCGCATGAGGGTGACGCCAGGATGCGACGTGATGACCAGTGCCGGCGAGAAAAACGCCGATTTTCAGATGTTTGGGGGCCTGTGCCATGTCCTTCTACGCTCCTTTGGTTGTGGGTAGGAATCAAAGTGCACAATTCCAATTTAAATAGTCGGTTTTTATAGTTTTAAAATATACGCCTGTTCGCGCACCATTGTCAATGTATATAAAAAATTTTAACAGTGAGTTTTCTTTCGCGATGTCTGCAATTTTCTTATGCTAGACTTTCATTTTGTGCTAAAGTGCATAGAGAAGCTTTTTGCAGTGCTTTTCAACACGTTTCTACTATATTAATGGTGTAGATATTTCTAATGTAAATGAGGAAGAACAATCATGCATGAGACTTATTCGTTAAAAGAAAAGTGGCGGCAGTTTCTGATGGTGTTGCTGCCCATCCTTATATCGCAGTTGGCGCTTTTCTCCATGACTTTTGCCGATACGATCATGTCCGGGCACGCCAGTCCGACTGACTTGGCCGGAGTGGCGATCGGGGCCAGCCTCTGGACGCCGATTCAAGCCGGATTGACGGGTATTCTCATGGCAGTGATGCCGATGGTGGCGCAAATGATCGGAGCGCAGCGCAAAGACCAGGTGCCCTACACGGTCATGCAGGCACTGTACCTGGGAGTGGCGATTGCCATCGGGGTGCTGATCGTCGGCGGCTTGGCGCTTGAGCCGGTGTTGAACAGCATGCAGCTCGAAAGCGACGTCAGACACATTGCCCGCGGCTTCCTGCATGCGATAGCCATCGGGATTGTGCCTTTGTTTCTCTACACGGTCATTCGCTGCTTCATCGACGCGTTGGGGGAGACGAGAATTACCATGTTCATTACGCTGCTCTCGCTGCCAATCAACGTCGTGCTGAACTACGCCCTGATTTTCGGCAACTTCGGTTTGCCGCGCCTGGGCGGAATCGGGGCGGGCTACGCCTCGGCGCTGACTTACTGGTGCATTTTGCTGATTAGCCTGGTTGTCGTGCAGCGCGTGCAGCCGTTTACCGATTTCGGGGTGTTCCGCAAGTTTTACCGCGTCTCCATGAGCGCGTGGAAAGAGCTGCTCAAGCTCGGCTTGCCGATCGGCTTTTCGATCTTTTTCGAAGTGAGCATTTTTGCCGCTGTTACCTTGTTCATGAGCGAGTACAGCACGATTACGATTGCGGCGCACCAGGCGGCGATGAACTTCGCTTCGTTTATTTACATGGTTCCGCTCAGCATCTCGATGGCTTTGACTATCGTGGTCGGCTTCGAGGTCGGGGCGAAGCGGTTTCGCGACGCCAAGCAGTACAGCTATTTGGGCATCGGCATCGCCACTGGACTTGCCCTGCTGTTCGGCACAGGCTTGCTGCTGTTCAACAGGCAGGTCGCCGGATTTTATACGACGGACATCGAGGTTTTGGAGCTTACGCAGCACTTTTTGATGTACTCGATTCTGTTTTTGATTTCCGATGCGGTGGCGGCGCCGATCCAGGGGATTTTGCGCGGCTACAAGGACGTTACGGTCACGTTTATCGTCGCCCTTGTCTCGTACTGGGTCATCGGGTTGCCGCTCGGGTACGTCCTGGCGCAGTACACCTCGCTGGCTGCCTTTGGCTACTGGATCGGGCTGATTACAGGCTTGGCGGCAGGCGCGATCTTCCTGTTCGGACGCCTGCTGTCCCTGCAAAAACGCATGATACGCAGCGTCTCGTAACCAAGCGTGGCGCAAGCAAAGCGGGAAAACTCCGGATGAGGGGTTTCCCGTTTTTTGCATGAAGACAGAAGGGCCAGCTTACACTATGAGCAGCCATGAAAAATTTCTCTCCTATTTTTCAAGGAGAGCGTATATACTTTCTAATAGAGTGATGGGAGAAAAGCTGACATTGAAAGGGGGAGGAGAAGCGAATGACGTATGATTTTTTGATGAAGCTGGGGATAGCGATGTTTCTGGGCTTGCTGATCGGGATGGACAGACAGCTCAAGCATAAGCCGCTTGGCGTGAAAACAAGCATGGTCATATCAGTGGCGAGCTGCCTGATTACGATTGTCTCGATTGAGTCGGTACATCGGTTCTCCTTGCCTGGACACACCAACATGGACCCGCTGCGCCTGGCCGCGCAAATCGTGAGCGGCGTCGGTTTTCTCGGAGCTGGCGTGATTTTGCGCAGAAGCAACGATGTAATCTCCGGGCTGACCACGGCTTCCATGGTCTGGGCTGCCTCCGGAATGGGTATTGCCGTAGGGGCGGGGTATTACTTTGAGGCGGTGACAGCGACCATCCTGATTATTTTGGCGATCAACCTGTTTCCGCTCATTCTCAAATGGATCGGTCCCGAGTCTTTGCGGCAGCGGGATTTGTCGATCAAGATTGTCGTCGAAGGGGGCGGCGATCTGGACGGCGTTTTCAAACAGATCAAGCACATCGACCTGCAGGTAAAACGGGTCAAGGTCAAAGACCTGGACAACGGATTGCAAAAGTTGGAAATGATGATTACCGCTTCGGAAAACACATATACGACCGACATTTACAGCTTGCTGAAAGCTGTCGATCACGTCATTTCTGTTGAGGTAGAGAGTAGATAAGGGGTAGAAACAAAGACCGTAGCTGACCGTTTGCAGATGGCGCTGCGGTCTTTTTGCATGCGAGGAACACTTCTGCTCTTGATAACAAGAATGAAAATCATTATCATTTTAAATGAATACGTCTGCTCTCATTCCAAAATGGAAAAAGTGGACATGATAAAAGAGGCAATCATTCATAGAGGAGGATGCGAGATGGAATTTCGGATCGAAAAAGACACGTTGGGTGAAATGAAAGTGCCTGCGGACAAGTTGTGGGGGGCGCAAACGCAGCGCAGCTTCCAAAACTTCGAGATCGGCGAGGAGAAAATGCCGCTTGAGGTCATCCGCATGTTTGCCATCCTGAAAAGAAGCGCGGCCCTGGCGAACCAAAAGCTGGGCAAGCTGGACGCGGAAAAGGCCGAAGCGATCGTAACGGCAGCCGACGAAGTCATCGCCGGAAAATGGAACGAGCACTTCCCGCTGGTTGTCTGGCAAACCGGAAGCGGCACCCAATCCAACATGAACGTCAACGAAGTCATCGCTCGCCGCGCCAACCAGTTGCTGGAGGAAAAAGGCAGCAGTGCGCGGATTCACGCCAACGACGATGTGAACAAATCGCAAAGCTCCAACGATACGTTCCCGACTGCTATGCACATGGCGGGACTGGTAGCCATTGAGGACCAAGTGCTGCCTGCGCTGGCGCTGCTCAAGCAGACGCTCAAGGAAAAAAGCGAAGCCTACATAGACATCATCAAAATCGGCCGGACGCATTTGCAGGATGCCACCCCGCTGACACTGGGCCAGGAAATCAGCGGCTGGGTGCGTATGTTGGAAAAAACAGAGAAAATGATTCAGGAAAGCAACGAATATTTGCGTGAGCTGGCGATTGGCGGTACAGCCGTCGGAACCGGCATCAACGCCCATCCGCGCTTCGGTGAAATGGTCGCTGCGGAAATCAGCGAAGCGATCGGCAAAAAATTCGTGACCGCCGAAAACAAATTCCACGCGCTGACCAGCCACGATGAGCTTGTTCACGTACACGGAGCGTTGAAGGCGCTGGCAGCCGACCTGATGAAAATCGCCAACGACGTCAGATGGCTGGCGAGCGGACCGCGCTGCGGCATCGGCGAAATCGTCATCCCTGCCAACGAACCGGGCAGCTCGATCATGCCAGGAAAAGTCAACCCGACACAAAGCGAAGCGATTACGATGGTGGCGTGCCAGGTGATGGGCAACGATGCCGCGATCGGCTTTGCCGCAAGCCAAGGGAACTTTGAGCTGAACGTGTTCAAGCCTGTCATCATCTACAACTTCCTGCAATCGGCCCGACTGCTCGCAGACGCCATGAAGTCGTTCAACGACCATTGCGCGGTCGGCATCGAGCCGAACTTGCCTGTCATCCAGGAAAACCTGAACAACTCCCTGATGCTCGTAACCGCGCTGAACCCGCATATCGGCTACGAAAACGCAGCGGCAGTAGCCAAGCTGGCGCACAAAGAAGGCATCACGCTCAAGCAAGCGGCTATCAAGAGCAGCCTGCTGACCGAGGAGCAATTCGACCAAATCGTGCGTCCTGAGCAGATGATTCATCCGAAGGAATAGTGGGATTCACAGAGCCGATGATGGCAAGAAACAATAAAAATTTTGGCTGCTAGGCCACTTGGCTGACTCCATTCATAGGCGTCAGTTTTTTTTTATTCTCTCTCAGTGATCGCCTTTCACTGTAGAACTGAAACACTCGTTAGTTCTCAGTGGAATGTAGATTACTAGTATCGAGGCTCTATACCGTGGGAAGGATTTCAAAAACTTTTGCCGCTTTGTATCATTTTAGAAAAAAGGGTTTTTTTAATGTAATTCCAAGGATTTGGGAGTATATTATCATTTTTTGGAATTAATAGCTGGAATTGGATGAAAAATGCTTTTTTGGAGTTGGAAAAATATTGTATAGCATTGGTACACTTCAAAGTAAGGTCTACGAAAAGAGAGATAGAAAGAGTAGGAATAAAAGTTGCGTGAGATCATATCGAATCGAAAAGAGGTTATAAAAATGAAAAAAGCTTTTAAAAGTACTGCTGCAGTGCTCTCCTTAACCCTTGGAATCACTGGTGTTTTGCCTGTAGCTAATATAGCTAATCAAAGCGCATACGCCGCAAGTAGCGACGAGTACATTGTACTTGGGTCTTATTATCTTTCAAAAGATCAAGTAAAGTATATGGCTAGTATTATGAGAGGTGCGACAAGTGGAGGTGCGACAATTGCTGAAACTCTGATCGGGTTTTTAGGGCCTGGAGCAACAGTAGCAATGGCGGCTACAGCACTTTCTGCTAATGCACAACTTCAAAATGAAGTATTGTATGCAGCAGATCATAATATGAGGGTTCAGGTTGTGGTTAAAGATAAGAAAGTGCATACTTCATATTCAACTGTTGTAACATTTACAGCGGTAAAATAATAGAGAGAATGTTAGCTGTCGTCGTAGTAACAAATCTGGCTTCGACCTTTTTCAAACTATATTCTTCTATCTCTTGATATCCTCATTTTCTAAGACCTGAGATGTTTCTTAAAACCATCAACTCGTTTCGAAGTTTTCATAGTAAAGGAGCCCCTTTTTGCTCCAAGATTTTTCGGAGATAAAAGTGTATTGGGGCTCCTTGCTTTTTTCTACAATGGAATAAACATACTACACAGGAAATTACCTCTGTGGATCGAAGTAATGGAGTAACCATTCCTTGATGAACAGAGGTTTTTATGCGTCCAAAAAATCGAATTATTCCCCAGAATCACATGACCCGACAAGAGATTGCGGAAGAGTTAAACAGACGTGGTGTGAGAACGACAGACCGCAATGTTCAAATGCTTTACGAGCGTTATCTTACTCTCCTTGGAGCCAGTGTAGACCAACATATACGCGAAGTGTTGCATCATGTAAGTTCACAAAACGGAGGATTGATGCTTTCCATGGATGGTGTGCAACCAAAAAAAGGGAATGAAACTTTATATGTCATCCGTGAAGTGTTTAGTGGGACGGTACTAGCTGCCAAGAATCTGAAAAGCGGATCATCAGAGGAACTACAGAACCTGATTCGCCCTATCGTAGAATTGGGTTACCCTATTATTGGCATTGTAAGTGATGGGCAACAATCCATTCGACTAGCCTTTGAAACATTGCTCCCCGACGTCCCGTATCAATACTGCCAGTATCATTATCTGAAAGACATCGCTACACCGGTTATGGACTTGGACCGAAAACTTAATAACTTCGAAGAGCATTACAAAGAAGTATGAGCGTCCAACTCTGAGCGGCTACCTGAATCAACCACTTTTGGACGCGGTTTCGCTTTTTCCCCGGAGCCGGGCAGTCCAACCCCCAGCAGGGAGCCCAAGAAGCTACAGCGATTTCGCCTCTTTCCTCGCCCACCGAAAGCCCCGATCAAGCGAACTACATCGTAGCAACAACTTACATCATCCTCCCAAGCCCCTACCCCGCATCCCACTGCCAGAATTAATCTCTCCCACGCACTCTTTAGATTTTCTTTAAACATTTTTGCTATAGTGGTCAGTAATGACTCAGATTCGTGCGGAGGTGCAGCCGATGAGAATATTAATCGTAGACGACGCCCTAAGTATTTTTTTTTCGTTCGTTTTTTGAAATATTTTGGGATTTTGATTTTCCGAGACCTTTAATCCTTCCGTCTTCATAAACTCTTACATCGAGATCGCTGACCTTAACCATGTCAAAACTAACCTCTTCTTCAATCTCTTTAAAGTCTTTGCTGGCAGCACCTACAGTAAATGGGATCAAGCTAGTCAGTGTAACAGTTGCAACTAGAGAAGCTATGATTTTTTTCTTGAAAAGGGAAACATTTTGAAAACCTCCTAATGTATGGTATATTTGGACCGTAACCATATTGTGGAAATGCGTCAATGTTTGTAAAATGAAGGGGATATGTAAATGAAAAAGAAAAAACTTATTGTTTTTTTGGGTACATTGTTTCTTGTAATGATGGGGCTTTTACTAATATGGAGTATTTATTTTAAGGAAAAGACAGTAGCCATCGTAAAAGTAAAAGAGGTTAGCAATGACTTCATAGTAATTGAGGATCAGCTCAACGTGAAAACAACTATTGATGTCCCGAAGGTTATTACGAAATTAATTAAAGCGAACGAAGAATATTTTGTAGAGTATGAGTCTAGCTTTATAGGATTGCCGAAACTTGTTTCTATAGAACCCCTAAACGAAAGATGAAACCACTAGCGTTGCATTAATGTTGTCGAAATAACCAAAAAATTTTGTATTTACGCAGGACACAAAAAAATCCTTTACAGAAAAACCATCCAACTGACTCCAGCGCGTGTTCATGACCGGACTCAACTTGACACGCTTGTAGACAAGCCTGGTACGACGTATGTGTTTGATCGGGGATTTGTGGACTACGCCAAGTTTGACGCGTTCTGTGAACGCCGGATCTTCTTCGTTACGCGAGCAAAGAAGAAGGCAGCGATTCGCTATCTGTTTGATCGTCCTGTTTCCGAAGGGAGTTCCATCAAAAGGAATGGTTATGTACAAATAGGGACACAGCAAAATCGCATGAACCATGTCCTTCGCCTCATCGAGACAACCGATTCACAGGGAAACTCCCTTCTGCTGATTACGAATCGATGGGAGTTATCTGCCCAAGGGATCAGTGAGATGCATCGAAGTCGCTGGGCCATTGAAATCTTTTTTAAATGGTTGAGGCAGCACGTGAAGATTACTTCGTTTTACGGGAAAAGCCAAGAAGCCGTTCTGAACCAAGTTTTCATTGTGCTGATCGCCTTTTGCTTACTTTTCTTGGTCAAAATCTTCTCCGCTGGCCAAGCGAGCTTGTTGCAAGCCTACCGGTGGTTACGTGTCATGCTCTGGGAGGATAGCCAAATTTGGTGGGAGCGATTAACGTCGAAGCGAAGAAAGCTTGATACATAAACGGGAAAGAACCTGTTGTGTAGCATCTAGTATAACTGCATATAAATACCAAAATGGACGGAACTACCTTTGTGGGTCACTCCGTTCTTTCACCATTTGAAAACGAAGAACGCATTCAGAAAAATCAGATTTTTTTCTTGCGCTCCCAGGTGGTTGAAGAAGAAGAGAGTCATATGAAGAGAAAGGCTCTAATTTTAAGGGGTTAAACCGTTTTTCGTGTGCTGTGCTTCCCCTTGTTTTGTCCCAGCACCTATGTTTACACTAAATAGAATCGAATAAACCAATCTATCGAAAGAGAAGGTGATTCTCTTTGCTCCATAAAGCACAGGAAGTTTTGCAAAAATACTTTGGCTACGAATCATTTCGCGAAGGACAAAAGAAGATTATCGAGAGCCTGCTGGCAGGCCATGACACGATAGGCATCATGCCGACCGGCGGTGGAAAATCAATCTGCTATCAAGTACCGGCCATGCTTTTCGACGGCGTAACGATCGTCATTTCGCCGCTTATCTCGCTGATGAAGGACCAGGTAGATGTGCTGGTCAACATGGGGATTGCGGCGACACAGATCAACAGCTCGCTCGACTACAGCGAGGTTCGCGAGCGCTTGCGGATGGCGGCGCGCGGGGAGTACAAGCTGCTTTACATCGCTCCTGAGCGGCTGGAGTCGGAAACGTTTCAAAATTTGATCCGCAATGTGCCGATTTCGTTCGTCGCTGTCGATGAGGCGCACTGTGTCTCGCAATGGGGCCACGATTTCCGCCCCAGCTACCTGGAGATCGCCCGCTTTTTGCGCACGCTGCCAGAGCGTCCCATCGTCGCAGCCCTGACAGCGACGGCGACGCCGGAAGTGACCGCCGATATCAAGCGCCAGCTTTCCCTGGAGGATGAGCGTCTCTTTATCACTGGTTTTGGCCGCGACAACCTCATCCTGTCGGTGCGCAAAGGAGAAAACCGCCGCGGCTTTATCCAGGCGTATTTGAAAGCCAACAGGCAGCATGCCGGAATCATCTACGCCGCCACGCGAAAAGACGTCGATGCTCTGCACGCCGACCTTGCGAAGCGCGGCTTTTCGGTCACCAAATACCACGCCGGGCTGTCCGAGGAAGAGCGGGCGGCGAATCAGGAAGCGTTCCTGTTCGATGACGTCCGCACGATGGTCGCGACCAATGCATTCGGGATGGGCATTGACAAGTCCAATGTGCGCTACGTCATCCATTACAACATGCCGAAAAACCTGGAGGCGTACTACCAGGAAGCGGGACGCGCCGGGCGCGATGGCGAGCCGAGCGAGTGCATTTTGCTGTACCAGCCGCAGGATATCCAGACCCAGTCGTTTTTTATCGAGCAAAACCAGTTGACCGACGAACGCAAGGAGCACGAGTACAAAAAGCTGTATGCCATGGTCGACTACTGCCGGACGCCGCGCTGCCTGCAGCAGTACATCGTGCAGTATTTCGGCGAGGCGGATGCGCCTGAGTGCGGGCGCTGCCACAACTGCACCGATGAAACCGAACTGACCGACATCACGCTCGAAGCGCAAAAAATCTTTTCCTGCGTCAAACGGATGCGGGAGCGCTTCGGCGCGGCACTGGTCGCCCAGGTACTCAAAGGCTCGAAAAACAAGAAGGTCACGCAGTTCCGGTTCGATCAGCTTCCGACGTACGGGCTGATGAAGGAGTACAAGGAAAAAGAAATCGCCGACCTGATCCAACTGCTCATTGCCGAAGGATACTTGCAGGTGACGGAAAGCCAGTACCCGACTGTGAAGCTGGGAGAGCGGGCGCTGCCAGTGCTCAAGGGCGAGGAGCGCGTCGTGCAAAAAATCTCGCTCCGCCCTGTGGCGCTCGCAGAGGACGACGAGCTGTTCGAGCAGTTGCGTGCGCTGCGCAAGGAAATCTCACAGAGCGAAGGCGTGCCGCCATACGTCATTTTCCACGACAGCACTTTGAAGGAAATGAGCAGCCTCTGCCCGACCGACAAGCAGGCGATGCTCAAGATCAAAGGTGTGGGCGAAGCCAAGTTCGACAAGTACGGCCACCTCTTCCTGGAATGTTTGCAAAACTACGCCGCTGTCAAGCCGTGACGGTCATTGTCACGGCTTTTCGCTATTGTAGCGGTGGTCAAAACAAAAGCCGTGACGCTGACTATCACGGCTTTTGCTACTTTATACACTGGCGCCATCCACTCACGCACGCAGCAGTCTTCTCTTTCCCCCGCTTTAGCCCGCGATTCGACTGCGATGCTTCATCAGATACAGCAGAAAAGCCAGAAGCAGCAACCCTTGGGCGACGATAGCAACGGAGATGGAGGCGCCCAGGAATACGACCAGGTAGTAAATCCCCGACCCGGCAGCCATCAAAAAGTTTTCGATAAAATTTTGAATCGCAATCGTCTTGCCGGAGCCGACCATCTTTTTGCCCTCGTCCTGCAAGATCGTATTCATCGGAATGATGAACACCCCGCCCATGAACCCGACCAGAAGCAGCAGGCAGATCGCAATAACTGTTACGTGAATCCACGGAAACAACACGATGATGAGAAACATGCCGAAGCCGTAGCCGACTGAGCGGGTGAACCGGGACAGCGGAATCAGCCGCGGGGCGAGAAAAGCGCCGATGATGATCCCGATTGACGTCGTAGCCAGGATCAGCGAGACGGAAAAGCTTTGCGGGTTAATCCCGAGTGCGGCGGGTATCCAGGCCAGCACGGCGACCCGCAGCACAGCCGAGCTCATCCAGAAGGCACCGGTTCCGATCAGCGCAAAACTCGTTTCCGCACGGTTCATCAGGTGCTGGAAGTCGATGAAAAAGCGGCGTGCTTCCGTACCGTAACGAATCGAGGCGTTCCCCCGGATGCGCGGGATGAAAAAGGTCATGCCCAGCGACAACAGGTAGAGGGCAAGACAGATGCTCGAAGAGAACAGCGGCGCTGTCATGGAGGCGATCGCTCCGCCCCCGCCGATTCCGGTCAAGATCGCGACGATCGTGTACGCCTCAATCCGCGCGTTGGCCTGGAACAGCTCCTGTTCATTGCGAGTCAGCTCCGGCAGGATGCCGTACTTGGCAGGCGAGTAGACAACCGCGCCGACCCCCACCGTAAAGTAGCAGAGCATCAACAGCAAAATGCTGGAGTGATCGATGACGAACAGCAGCACGACACCGAGTGCTTTTATCAGGTTGCCGATCACCAGAACGAACGATTTGGCGTGTTTGTCGGCAAAAGGCCCGACGAGCGGAGCGAGAAAAACGTACGGCAGAAAAAAGGAAATGGAAACGAGTGCGAGCATTGCGGGAGAAAAGCCGTTCTCCCGCAGCAGGTTGGCAATGACAAACAAAATCATGTTGTCGGCAAAGGCCGAGAGAAATTGCGTGAAATACAAGGCTTGCAGCGGTTGTAGTCGCATCTTCACATCAGTTTCCTCCACTTTCCGCCAGTTGCTTCAGACTGACGTAGTCCGTTTTTCCGCTCCCGAGAAGTGGCAGAGTTTTGATGACCTGCATCGTGCCGGGAATGAGCAGCGGCGAGTATTGCTTTTCCGTCAAATACGTGCGCAGTTGACTGAGCTGAACGGTTTCATCTGTAGTAAACAACAGGACGCGCTCGCCTTTTCGCTGGTCGTTGACGGTGATCGCGGCAAAGCCGGAGTGACCGAAGCATTGCATTGCCAGCTCTTCCACCAGATTGAGCGACACCATCTCGCCGCCGATTTTGGCAAAACGTTTCAGGCGAGACTGAATGCTGAGAAAGCCTTCCTTGTCAGCCGTCACCAGATCGCCTGTGTGGTACCATTCCCCGGCGGGCACGAAGCCTTTGCCGTGAATCAGGTAGCCTTTCATGACGTTCGGGCCTTTGACGAGCAGCTCTCCGCCTTCGTCAATGCCTGCGACCGGGTCCAGCCGATAGCTCATGCCGGGCACGAGTCGACCTACTGTTCCAGGCTTGTTGGCGAGCGGCGTGTTGAGCGCGAGAATCGGAGCGGTTTCGGTCGCGCCGTAACCTTCGAAAATCCGCACGCCGAACTTATCCATCCACAGCTTGCGCACGTCGTCCTTCAGCTTTTCTGCGCCTGCAAACACATAGCGCAAAGAGTAGAAGTTGTACGGGTGCGCCATCCGTCCGTAGCCAGCCATGAACGTCGAAGTCCCGAACAAAATGGTCGCATTCTGATCGTACACCAGCTCCGCAATCGCCTTGTAGTGCAGCGGGCTCGGATACAGATACACCGGAATGCCCTTGATGATGGGCAAAAGCGTGCCAGCAGTCAGTCCGAAGCTGTGAAACATCGGCAGCGCGTTGAAAAACTTGTCGCGGCTCGTAATGTCGATCATGCTGGTCACTTGCTGGATGTTGGCGTACAGATTGGTGTGCGTCAGCACGACGCCTTTTGGCTTGCTTTCGCTGCCGGAGGTGAACAGAATCAGTTCATTGGCACTCTTCGCGGCTTTTTTCTTTGTCACATACGCGGTGAGGGCAGCCAGCTTGTCAAAAGCGGTGGCCGATGCTTTCAAATCTTCCAGGTAAATAATCTGGATGCTCGGCGAAAGGCCCGCGATAATGTGCTCCAGCTTGCCTTTTTCTATGAAGGCGCGCGAGGTCAGGATCGTATCGATACGGGCTGTCTCGCAGCAGTCGAGCAGCGAACGGATGCCGAGCGAAAAGTTCAGGATTGCAGGTGTTTTCCCGATGCAAAACAGCGCCATCAAAGTAACCAGGTGCCCGACCGAGTTGGGGAGAAATACGCCGACGACCGGTTTCCCCATTAAGGGCTGTTGCAGTTTGTTGCCGAGCAGATAGCTGCCGATGAGCAGGGTGCGGTAATTGATGGCCGAGGTCAGGTCTTTGGCGATCTCCATTTTCGGCCCGTTAAGGCGGGCGGCTGCCAGCGCTTCATCGAACAGGTTGACGTTTTGCTTCATCCGGCTTTGGAACAGCTCCTCCTGCATCGTGCGCAGGATCAGGTCGTTGGCCGACGCCTTTTGTTCACGCATCGAGCGGTTTTCGTCGCGAGCGATGGTGAACGGCGTGCCGACGGTCATCGTAACAGCAGGGAACAGCGAGCGGCGCAGCTTGCCTTGCAAATAAGAGAAGATCGAGCGCTCCAGGCCGTTGATCGCGATCGGGTAGACGGTTGCGCCTGTTCTCATGGCGAGGTAGCCGACGCCGCTGTAAATTTTCATCAGGCCGCCCGTTGTGGTGATGCGGCCTTCCGGGAAAATCACCAGCGTTTCTCCTTTGCGGATGACCCGCAGCATGTGGCGGATCGAGTACGGGTTGAGCGGATCGATCGCGATGTGTTTGCGGAAGCGCAGGAAAAAGGCAAACCGCTTGGCGATCCCGGTGTTGACGACAAAGGTAGCTCCCGTAGGCAAGCAAAAGGAAAGGAGTACCGCGTCGAGCAGGGAGACGTGATTGGGAATGATAAGTGACGGCTTCGTCAGGTCGATTTTGTTTACACCGTGAATGCGAGGCCGAAACCACAGCAGCAAAATCATTTTCAGGAAGGCATGAATGAGGACCATGTAGACCACACCTTTTCAAAGGATAATGGCGTTGCTTTATAGTCCTCATTGTAAGGAGTGGGGGAAGTAAAAAAAGTACCAACATTCATTGGTACCTGGTCATAATACCTAGAATAGCTTTTTCTGGCTCGCTTTTGCGGCCGCTTCTTTGCTCGTTTTGACGCCCATTTTTTTCAGGATGCGGTTGATGTGGTTTTTGATGGTCCGCTTGGTGATGTGCAGGGACTGCTCGATTTGCGTCTGCGTCTTTCCCTGGTGGATCAGTTGCAGAATGTCCTTCTCCGCGGGGGAGAGCAGCTTCTGGTTTTCTTCGTTTTTCAGGCGCAAAAACTCGTTGCGCAAGGCAGCCGCTGCTGTCGGGTGAATCGCGGACTGCTGGTTGTGGGCAGCGCGGATGGCGTCGGGAATTTCCTTGAAGCTGGACTTGCTGATGTAATTGACGGCGCCAGCAGAAAAGGACTCGACAATCACATCTTCGGCGGTCAAGGACGTGAGCATGATGATTTTACAGTCTGCCTCAAGCGCAATCAGCTCCATCGCGGTTTCGATTCCGTCGAGATTGTTCTCGGTCAGGTTGATGTCCATCAGGACGACATCGGCTCCTGCTGCCAAAAAGCGCTCGATCGCTTCCGCTTTTGTGCCCGCCTCGCCGACGACGGTGAGGTCTGCTTCTTTGTTCAGGTAGTCGACCAATCCTTTTCGCCAGACAGGGTCGTCCTCGACGAGAAATACTTTGATAGTCTCCATGTTCATATCCTCCCTTCTGTTTGGGCAGAGCTTGTGATGACTCGTTTTTTCGGGAAGAACAAAAACACCGTCGTTCCTTTTCCTGGCTCGCTGTATATCTCCAGCATTCCCTGATGCTTTTGCATGACGTTATAGCAATAGGAAAGTCCAAGGCCGAAGTTTTGTCCGGTTCGTTTGGTAGAGAAAAAAGGGTCGAGCACATGCGGCAAATTTTCCTTGGAAATGCCTGTACCCGTATCCGCGATGGCGATGACGAGGTGACGGTTGGACAAAAACAGTTGCAGGGTGAGCTTGCCGCCGGACTTCATCGCTTCGATCGCGTTCATGCACAAATTGGTGAGAATTTCACGAAGCTGCACGGGATCGCCGTACAGGTGGAGGCTCTCATCCAGCTCGCATTCCACCAGCACCTGATGCTTTTCCATGTAAGGCTTCAAGTTTTGGATGACTTGCTTGATGATCTCGCCAGGCGCGCTGGGGGATTCGCGCAGCTCGACGTCGCGAAGCTGGTTTTGAATCCGGTTCATCATGTCGAGCATGTGCTGGGAGGATTGCAGGAGGACGAGCGCGTCTTCCTTCAGGTTCGGCTGGTTTGTTTCCTCCGCGTACGATTCGATCCGATCGGCGTACAGCGAGATTTTCCCCACTTCGTTTTTGATCGTGTGATTAATGATTTGCGCTCCTGACGTGAGAGCGCGCAACGTGCTGTCCAGACGTCTTTTTTCCACGCGGAGCCGGACGCCCAAAAAGCCGTATTTCAAACTGATGGCAACAATCAAAATGAACTGGATCGCGACGACCAGCATGTTGTAGCGCCATGCTTCGTAGTCATTCTGGATGCGCATGATGTAGATGAAGATAAAGACGAAAAAGAGCGGGACGATGATTAACACGTTCGTGAAAAAGCTGTTCTTTTTGACCAGTGGGTCTTTCTCGTTCCGGTACTGTACGATCAGCAGAGTGCAGGCGATCAGAAAAAAAGGAATGACCCATGCCACCATGATCCAGTAATTGAAGGCCAGTACAGGATAAATGGGGGTGATCGCGAGCATTAGCGCCGGGAGGCAGAGCGCGGCGAACTGGGCAATCAGCTTTGTTCTCCGGGTGAGAAACTCCGCCGAATGGACGGCGAACATGAGAAACGAATAAGGCAACCCGACCTGGCAAATAAAGGACGAGAGGCAGCTAAGAAAAAGCAAAGTCTGCTCCGTCCCGGCATTCATGGTAAAAGCATCGGCCCAGAGCGGCATGATCGTCTCGTCAATGACCGCCGAGAGGAAGCCGCCCCCTCCGATAAAGGCAGTGGCGCAGGCCCAGCGGATCGACGTGCGTTTCGGGTCCGTGAACAGGACCAATAGACCTAGCGCCCATATGGTGAATAAGATGAAAACCATCATGGCAAGCGATCTCCTGTGTCAGTCATGTTACACCCATTATAGCGTACCTGGGAGGCAGAAAACGAAAATGAATCGGTTTCCAAAAAATAGGCAAGCAGCCATCCTTTTCTCAGAGAAGGGTGGCTGTTTATTTTGCCGGGATGAGGCGTGTCCATCCAGCATATTCATAGGTAAGAAGGTTTTTCCAGTGTAGCGTGGAAATGAAAACGAATCAGTTGAGTGGCAGGTGAACAGTGGTGAAACGAGTCGATTTCATTTACCAGAAGCTGCTTGAGTCCGGTCCCGATAAAAAAATCAGCGCAGGCGAGCTGGCCGAGCTCCTGGGCCTTAGCCGCGCCAATGTCAGCAGCGATTTGAACCGCTTATGGAAGGAAGGCCGCATTGAAAAAGAAGAGGGGCGTCCTACCTTGTTTTATGTCAAAAAAGCGAATGACTCGCTTTATTTGGCGCAAACGGCATTGGACAGGCTGGCGAAGACGAACAAAAGCCTGATTACCCGCATCGAGCAGGCAAAGGCAGCGGTGCTGTACCCGCCGCGCGGGATGCACTGCCTGATTTTGGGCGAAACGGGAGTAGGCAAGTCGTGGTTTGCGGGGATGATTCACGAGTTTGCCGTCGATATTGGCCGGCTGGACAAGGGGGCGCCCTTTGTCGTTTTTAACTGCGCCGACTACGCCAACAACCCGCAGCTTTTGATAAGCCAACTGTTCGGCGTCAAAAAAGGGGCGTACACCGGAGCGGAGATGGACCGCAAAGGGCTGGTGGAAAAGGCGGACGGCGGGATTCTTTTTCTCGATGAGGTTCACCGCTTGCCAGCAGAGGGGCAGGAAATATTTTTTACGTTCATGGACAAAGGGACGTTCCGCCGGGTCGGAGAAACAGAGGTAGAGCGTTCCGCGCAGGTGCAAATCGTCATGGCAACGACCGAAAACCCGGAATCCAGCCTGCTCAAGACGTTCATGCGCCGCATCCCGATGGTCATCAAGCTGCCCTCCCTGGTGGAGCGGGGGATGGAGGAGCGCTTGGGGCTTGTCATGGAAATTTTTCGCGAAGAAGCGTTTCGGCTGGGACGGGAAATTCAGGTATCGGCAAGCGTGGTGCAAGCGTTTCTCTGCTATCATTGCCCGAACAATATCGGCCAGTTGAAGACGGATATCCAACTGACCTGCGCCAGCGCTTATGCCGAGTTTATTTCCTTGAAAAAAAATCTGCTGCACGTCTCGATTCAGGACGTTCCGCATCACGTCAAGCAAGGGCTGCTTTTGGCAAAAGACTACCGCCAGGAGCTGGAGGAGCTGATTGGCACCGAGCACAAATGCTTTGTGGTGCAGCCGTCCGAGGAAAGCATCTGGTTTGGCGGCGAGTCGGAGAATGCCGCCGACAGCGTCTACGAAAAGATCGAGCAAAAAATATACGAGTTGCAAAACCAGGGGGTCAGCGAGGAAGAACTGGAATTTGATATCGAGCATTACTTCACCACGTTTATCAAAGGGGTTCATCAGCGCATCAACAAAGGCGACATGGCGCGGATTATTGATCCGATCATCATTCACCTCGTCGAAGACATCGTGCGCTATGCCGAGGCGAAGCTGGAGAAAATTTTGAGCCAAAAGGTCATCTTCGGCCTGGCGCTGCACATCCAGACGTCCAAGGAGCGGCTGTCGCAAGGAAAGCAAATCGTCCATCCGCACATCAACAGCGTGCGGCTCAAATACAAAAAGGAGTTTGCCGTAGCGCTGGAGTGCGTGCGCATGATCGAGGAAGCGCTGCTGATGGACTTGCCCATTGGCGAAGCGGGCTACCTGACCATGTTTTTCGTGCTGGATGACGAGAGCATGCAGGAGGAGCGGGAAACGATCGGTGTCCTGGTCATCACGCACGGCAGCGGGGGAGCGACGGCGATGGTCGACGTGACCAACCGCCTGCTGGTCACCCAGTACGCGCGTGCCATCGACCTGCCGCTGGAGGAAGACTCGCTGGTCGTCCTGGAGCAAGCGATCAAGACAGCGCGGGAAATCGGGAGCGCAGCCGGGCTGCTTTTGCTCGTCGACATGGGCTCGCTGCTTGGATTCGGGGAGATCATCGAAAAGGAGCTGGGCATTCCGGTGAAGGTGGTGCCGATGGTGAGCACTCCGCATGTGATCGAGGCGACGCGCAAAGCGATGCTGGGGCATTCGCTGGACGACGTGTACCGCGATGTCGTCGGCATTTCGATGGGGCAGCGGGAGGAGTTACCCAAAGAGGCGGCAGACAAGGCGGTGCCTGCCTTGACGATCGTAGCGGCCTGCCTGTCCGGCGAGGGCAGCGCGCTGTTTTTGAAAAAGCTGCTCGAATCGAAGCTGCGCTACGACGAGAAGCTGCTGGAATTTGTTCCGCTGCAGCTCATGGACAAAGCGCAGGCGAAAAGCCGGTTGAAAAAGCTCAAGGAAGAGCGGACGGTTCTGTGCGTCGTGAGCAACTACATGCTGGATCGCGACTTGCGCTGCCACAGCATGGACGATGTGGTGAACGGCGAGGCGCTGTCCGATATCCAGCAGTTGATTGATCTGGAAGAAGCTTATGTGAAGATGAAGGAATCGCTCAGGGAGCACCTGAAAATGGTGAGGGGCCAAGACGTTCTCGACGACGTCAGGACGTGTGTGGCGCGCATGGAGGAGCGGCTTGGCAACAAGCTGGTTTTCGATACGCGAATCGGGGCGTATTTGCACATCTGCTGCCTGGTGGATCGGCTGAAAGCCGGGGAGCGTTCCGTAGCCTATACCGACAAGGTGCCGTTTTTGGCGGAAAACCGCAAGCTGTACAGCCTGATTCGCCATGAGTTGCAGCCGTTGGAGGACAAATACGACGTGGTCTTCAGCGAGGACGATGTATGCTTTGTCATGAATTTTTTCATACACAACAAAACACTGGCGTAGCTAGTGTTTTAATTTTTGCCAATTTGTCCCTGTTAACAAAACACTACAGCGCTTACATTCAAACACTACTCGCCTGCCCAGAATGCGGCTGCCCGGCAAACGCGATAACGATGCGTTTTGTTTTGAAAGCGCATACAAAAAGGGTGTTTTGGCACGTGACTTGCTCTAGGAAAAGGACATAACCAACTGAGGGGAGGAAGCTGGATTGAATATTTTGCTATGCTGCGCAGCGGGGATGTCAACGAGTCTGCTCGTGCAAAAAATGGAGCAGGCGGCACGGGAAAAAGGGCTGGAAGCGAAAATCTGGGCGGTGTCGGCAGATGAGGTGAAGCACCATATTGACCAGGCACAGGTGCTTCTGCTGGGCCCGCAAGTCCGCTACAAGCTGGCGGAAATGAAAAAAGAAGGGGCGGCGAGAGGGATTCCGGTCGATGTGATTAGCACGGTTGACTACGGCTCCCTGAACGGGAAAAACGTGCTGGAATTTGCGCTTCGTCTAAAACAGTAGAGGGGGATGCGTATGGCAGGGTTTATTTCTTTTCTGGAAGACCGCGTGATGCCTGTCGCGGGCAGGATCGCGGAGCAGAAGCATTTGCAGGCGATTCGCGACGGAATCATTCTTACCATGCCTTTGCTCATTATCGGCTCTCTTTTCCTCATCATCGGTTTTATTCCCATCCCTGGTTACAGCGAGTTCATGAGCGGAATCTTCGGCGATCAATGGCTGACCAAGCTGTTGTATCCGGTGAACGCGACGTTTGACATCATGGCGCTCATCGTCAGCTTCGGGGTGGCGTACCGATTGGCGGAAAAGTACAAGGTCGATCCGCTGTCAGCAGGTGCGATCTCGGTCGCTTCCTTTTTGCTCGCGACCCCTTACAAGACGATGTTCACCCCGGAAGGTGCAACGGCAGCGCAAGAGGTAGGCGGAGTCATTCCTGTCGCCTTGATGGGAAGCCAAGGGCTGTTCGTAGCGATGCTTTTGGCCGTGTTGTCCACGGAGATTTACCGCAAAATCATTCAAAAGAAAATCGTCATCACAATGCCGGACGGGGTTCCGCCTGCTGTCTCCCGTTCTTTCGTGGCGCTGATTCCCGCTTCGGCCGTGCTGCTGGTCGTCTGGTTGCTGCGCATCCTGATTGAAAACACCTCGTTTGAAAGCATCCACAACATCGTGTCTGACTTGCTGGTCGGTCCGCTGAGCGCGCTCGGCAGCAGTCTGATCGGAGCGATTGTCTGCGTGCTGCTCGTCCAACTGCTTTGGTCGCTCGGCCTGCACGGAGCGGCGATTGTCGGCGGTATCATGAGCCCGATCTGGCTCACCTTGATGGACCAAAACCGGGCGGCGTTCCAGGCGAATCCGAATGCCGAACTGCCCAACGTGATTACCACCCAGTTTTTCGACCTATGGATTTATGCGGGCGGTTCCGGCGCGACGCTGGCGCTCGTCGTCCTGATGCTGTTTCGGGCGCGCAGCGAGCAGATGAAAAACATCAGTCGGCTCTCCATCGGCCCTGGCCTGTTCAACATCAACGAGCCTGTCACCTTCGGCATGCCGATCGTCATGAACCCGCTTTTGATTATTCCGTTTATCCTCGCCCCAGTCGTGCTGGTCATTGTCAGCTATGTGGCGATGTCGCTGGGATGGGTAGCAAAGCCGAGCGGTGTCGCTGTACCGTGGACGACTCCGGTCATTATCAGCGGATATTTGGCTACTGGCGGGAAGCTTTCGGGCAGCGTGCTCCAACTCGTGAACTTCGTCATCTCGCTGTTGATCTACTACCCGTTCTTCCGTCTGTGGGATAAGCAAAAGTTGAACGAGGAACAGGCGCATGCCGCTTCCGACAAAGTCGTAAATATGTAATTTCCCGGAGGAGAGGCATGATATGAAGCTGATTGTGAATGCAGATGACTTCGGGTATTCCAAAGGGGTGAATCTGGGGATCATCGAGGCGCATCGGGCGGGTGTCGTCACCTCTGCGACGGCCATGGTCAACATGAACGGGTTCGAGCATGCGGTTCAGCTTGCCAAAAAGACGCCCACGCTCGGGGTAGGCATCCATCTGGTGCTCACTTGCGGCTTCCCGGTCAGCCAAAACGTGCCGTCGCTGACAGATGAGCACGGGCGCTTTCGGCGCGGACACGATTATTTGAGCCTGGCGTCGCCGGAGGAAGTGGAAAGGGAGCTGCGCAGCCAACTGGAAAAGTATTTGCAAACAGGTCTTGCTTTGACGCATATCGACAGCCATCACCACGTTCATGCCCATGCCGCGGTCTTGCCGATTGTGCTTGGCCTGGCAAAAGAATACCAGGTTCCGGTTCGGTATCCGTGGTCGTTTTCGCCCGAAGCGCGGGCAGAGCATCCGGAGGTGATGACGACAGAAGGCTTTTCCGAACGGTTTTACGGAGACGGCCTGACTACGCAGTCGTTTATCGACGTGGTGGAGGAGCTTGCGGACTGCGATGTGGCGGAGATAATGACACATCCGGCGTATTTGGACGAAGAGGTGTTGACAGGCAGCTCGTACACGCTGCAACGCGCGCGGGAGCTGCACATTTTGACCGCACAAGAGATAAAGGAGTACGTGCAAAAGCGCAATGTACGGCTGGTAACTTATAAAGAACTCGGATAGGTGGAGATTGATGTGGACCATACAGACGTTATTTTTCAGTTGATTTTGCACGGAGGAAACGCAAGAAGCCTGGCGATGGAAGCAATCGCCCTGGCGAAAAACAAAGACATGGCAGGCGCACAGGATGCGCTGAGGCGAGCTGGCGAAGAGCTGAGCCGGGCCCATCATCATCAAACCGCTTTTATTCAAAAGGAAATCGCGGGAGAGAAGCCTGAGATCAGCATGCTGTTGATCCACGCGCAGGATCATCTGATGAATGCGATGACGATCAAAGATTTGGCCAGCGAGTTTGTCGAGCTGTACAGCCATGTCCACGCAGGGAAGGAGGCAGGAGTGTGAGCGGAATCAAAATCGTTACGATTGGCGGAGGATCGAGCTATACGCCGGAGCTGGTAGAGGGCTTCATCAAACGGTACGACGAGCTGCCCGTGCGCGAGCTGTGGCTCGTGGACATTCCCGAGGGCGAGAAAAAGCTGCAAATCGTCGGGGCGCTGGCAAAGCGCATGGTGGAAAAGGCCGGGGTGCCGATTCAGGTGCACCTGACGCTGGATCGGCGCAAAGCGCTGGCGGGAGCCGATTTTGTCACGACACAAATGCGCGTGGGGCTTTTGGACGCGCGGATTAAAGATGAGCGCATCCCGCTGAAGTACGGGGTCATCGGGCAGGAGACAAACGGTCCGGGCGGGCTGTTCAAAGGATTGCGCACGATTCCGGTCATTATGGATATTTGCCGCGACATGGAGGAGCTGTGCCCGGATGCCTGGCTGATTAACTTCACCAACCCGGCTGGCATGGTGACAGAGGCGGTACTCCGGCATGCGAACCGCAGCAAGGTCATCGGGCTGTGCAATGTTCCGATCGGGATGAAAATGGGCGTCGCGACGATTTTGGGTGTCGACCAGTCGCGGGTGCACATTGATTTTGCCGGGCTGAACCATATGGTGTTCGGGCTTGGAGTGTACGTGGATGGCGACAATGTCACTTCGCAAGTAATCGACAAGCTGACGGGCGAGCAATCGGGAATCACGATGCAAAACATACTCGACCTCGGCTGGGAAAAAGACTTCATCAAGGCGCTGGGCATTCTTCCTTGCCCGTACCATCGCTATTACTATCAGACCAGCACCATGCTTGCGCACGAGCAGGAAGAAGCGAGCAAAAACGGCACGCGTGCAGAAGTGGTCAAGCGGGTGGAAGCGGAGCTGTTTGCGCTCTATGAAGATCCCGACCTGAACATCAAGCCGCCGCAGTTGGAAAAGCGCGGGGGAGCGTACTACAGCGAGGCGGCCTGCAATCTGATTCACTCCTTTTACAACGACCGCCGGGATATTCAGCCGGTCAACGTCCGCAACAATGGCGCGATTGCCAGTATTCCTGACGATTCGGCGGTAGAAGTGAACTGCGTCATTACGAAGCAAGGACCGATTCCGTTGGCCGTAGGCGATTTGCCTGTGCCTGTGCGCGGGCTTGTGCAGCAGATCAAGTCGTTCGAACGGGTAGCGGCGGAGGCGGCTGTCACGGGCGATTACCACAAGGCGCTGCTGGCGATGGCGATTAACCCGCTGGTGCCGTCCGACGTGGTCGCGAAGCAAATTCTCGATGAAATGCTGGAAGCGCACAAGGAGTATCTGCCGCAGTTTTTCAAGCCGGTGACGTGAAGGTGGGAGACTGGTGGAACGGCGTAGCAGGCGGGGCAGGAGCATGAAATACAAGCTGCTTGCCCTGAGCAGGATCGGTATCCGCTCAAAATCCAGCCGGCGTCAGCGCTCGCGGAGTACGTCCGGGCCAAGCAAGTGTGCGCCCCCAAAATATTCGTTACCGGAGAAGCGGAGCGGATCGCGGCGGCCAGGCGGGAGCTGGAACGCGCCAGCCTGGAAAAAATCAGAGTGACGGCATCCGGCGAGCGCAATCTGGAGATTTTGCCGGAAGGGGTATCCAAAGCAAGCGGACTCGCGGTACTGACAGAAAAGCTGGGAATCGGTCCGGAAGAAATCGTAGCCGTCGGCGACAACTACAACGATGCGGAAATGCTGCAATATGCCGGAATGGGCGTGGCGATGGGCAACGCCCCGGACGATGTGAAGCGGCTGGCCCGCTACGTGACCGACACGAACGACCAGCACGGCGTGGCCGCTGTCATCCGCAAGTTTTTCACCATACACGATGCATGAGGCAGAAAAGGAGGAGTGCAATGGTCCGTTTTAGCGTCGAAATTACCGTAAGTGGCGGCCTTCATGCCCGTCCGGCTTCTGTCCTGGTAAACCTGCTCAACCAATACCGCTCGTCAGTCAAAATGATCTACAACGACAAGCAGGCCAATGGCAAAAGCATTCTCAGCGTCATGGCGCTGGGCGTGAAGACCGGGGACGAGATGACGTTTGAGGTGGAGGGCGTCGACGAACAGGAGGCGGCAACGGCTCTGCGGTCGTTGTTTGAGCGAAATTTCGCCATCTAGTAGCGTTAAAAGTGCAGGAGCAAATCAAAAAAGCCAGTGCCCGAACAAATGGGCATTGGCTTTTCGTCATTTTCGGGCAATGCTTCGCATGCGGGTTTGCCAGTGCAGCGCTGGGGACGACAGGGTCCCGACAAAAGGCAGGCACTAGGCGTTTTTGCGAAACACGACCATCACCTTGAAGTAATCGCCGTCAATTTCGATGGAGAGGCGGCCGCCTTGCAGCTCGACGATGCTTTTCGCAATCGCGAGTCCGAGGCCGGAGCCTTCGGTGTTGCGCGATTGGTCGGCGCGCTTGAACCGCTCGAAAAGCTCTTGGGCGTCGAAGTCGATTTCGTAGGCAGAGACGTTTTTGATCGTCATGATGACTTCTCCCGGCTTTTCGTACAGATCGATCAGGACACGCGTGTTGGGCAAGGAATATTTCAAGGCGTTGCCAATCAAATTCTCGAAGACGCGCCACGTCTTTTTCCCGTCAAGCGGTGCCACGATTTTCGGCTGCTCGACGTTGACGCGGAAGGTGAGGGACGACTGCTCGATCTTTTCGCTGAACTCCGCGATGGCTTGGTTGAGCAGGGATGCTACGTTCACCTGCTCGATGTGCAGCTCTACAGCTCCGCTGGACATTTTCGCCGCGTCAAACAGGTCGTCGATGAGCACCCGCAAGCGGGCCGTTTTGCGGTCCAATACATCGACATAGCTTTTGATCTCGTCTGCTGTCAGGTTTTCCCGTTTAAGCAGATCGACATAGTTGATAATCGAGGTGAGCGGCGTTTTCAAATCGTGCGATACATTGGTAATCAGCTCCGATTTCATGCGCTCACTCTTCATTTGTTCCTCCATCGCACTCTTTAATCCGAGCTTGATGTTGTTGAGCGAGTGAGCGAGATTGGAGAGGTTTCCTTTACGAATCTTTTCAATCGTTGCATCCAAATTTCCGGCTGACATCTCGGAGGCTCCCAGCATGATGCGGTTCATGAGCCCCAGGCGACGCAGGACGTAAGGGACGACGGTTGCCAGGTAGAACAAGCCGTATAAAAAAGAGAGGGAGAACAATTCCTCAGAGGCCTTTACCATGGCGACCAAGCCGAGCGCTACGCTCATGCCAAAGCCAACGGTCAAAATGAACAGCAGGGAGACTTTGAAAAACAGGCTTCGGTTGGTGTAGCTTTCCCGCAAGAGCACTTTTTGCCGGACGAACAAGCTTCTTTGCCATTGCTCGCGAAGCGATCCCGGGTGCAGGTACATATGCCATGCTTCCAGAGCTTGCAGCAGCAAATAGGCAGTGAACAGGGAGATGATCCCGAGTGTAAAGAAATGCTCGGCGTCAATCGGCAAGAAGAAAAAGAAAAAGCGCAAATTGAAAATCAGAGCCAGGTACGCGACCCCAATCGGGAGCAGCATGATAATCCGAATATCGAGCGGGATGCGCCGGAACAGTGCCAGGCTTTTGACGACAATCGGCTGTGCGGCGGCGCGGCTTAGCTTCAAATACCAGAGCAGCAGCGCAGTCACGAGCAGCGTCACCGTGAGCAGGGCGCATTCTCCGAGCAGCCGCTCCCGTTTGGAATCGAAATAGACGGCATCGGCATGAATCTGGCTGTAGCCTTCCGGGCTTTTCGGAACGTAAAAGATTCCGCTCCATTGACTCAATTGATAAGTACGGTTGATATCGGCAAACTCTCCGTATTTCTGATAGGAGTTTTCCGGAAAACGGATTGCATAGCGGGCGTTTTTACTCACTTCTGTTTCGGAAGGCTCGTGGGACATATTGGTGTACACTTTGCCCGTCTTGTTGTCTCTGACATAGTATTTGAATGAGCCGGTTCGCAGCGCAAGGCTGTTTTTTCGCTCTTCGTACTCGGCGTCCTTTTCCGCGACCATCTGTTGGAACTGTCGATCCCAGTTGGCCGTTTCTTTCTCGAGCGCCTTTTTCAGCCTGGCTGCTTGTTCAGTCACGAGCCTGTCAAGCTCCTTCGTATCGGAGGCGTTTCTGGCGTTCTCGATCTCGTGGGCGTATTCACTTTCCAGTCTTTCCCTGACTTCCCGCAAGGCATCCTCGCGCTCGCGCTGGAATTGCTCCACTGTCGCTTTGCCCAGCTTTTCTTCCGGTGTTTTGCGCTCGTAGCCGGCGAAGTCTACATGAACATCTTTCACCAGCTCTACGAACAGCCTGACTTCGCTGTTGAAGTTCTCGCTCTGGAAGTAGGAGTCTTTTTGCAAATACTCGCGGTTTTGGTAAACGTCTGCTGCGGTCAGCATCAGCAGCGAGAGGCTGACTACCAGGGCGAACAGGGCAGGCAGCGTAAAGCGGCTATTTTTCGATTTTGTATCCAATTCCCCATACCACCTTCAAATATTTCGGTTCCTTCGGGTTGATCTCGATCTTTTCCCGAATGCGTCGGACGTGGACGGCAACGGTGTTTTCCGCGTTCAAATACGGTTCGCGCCAGACGCGCTCGTAAATTTCCTCGATGGAAAAGACCCGGCCCTTGTTTTCCATCAACAGCTCCAAAATTTTGTACTCCGTAGCTGTCAGCCGCACCTCGTTGCCGTCGACAGTGACGGTTTTCGTGCTTTTGTTCAACGACAAGCCGCGGACCTGGATTTCATCCTCGGTCGTTTTGTAGTTGCCGAGGTTGGTGTAGCGCCGCAGTTGGGATTTGACCCGGGCCACCAGCTCCAGCGGATGAAAAGGCTTGGTCACATAGTCGTCGGCTCCGATGTTCAAGCCCAAAATTTTGTCCGTATCCTCCGATTTGGCAGAAAGCATGATGATCGGGATGTTTTTGTCCTGGCGGATTTTAAACGTAGCCGTAATCCCGTCCATTTGCGGCATCATGATGTCCAAAATAATGAGGTGAATTTCTTCCCGCTCCAAAACGTCCAATGCTTCCACGCCATTGCTTGCTTTATGCACGACTAACGATTCGTTTTTCAAGTAAATTTCGATTGCGTCTCGGATCTCTTCCTCGTCGTCGACTACGAGGACGTGATAAGTCGTCATTGTTTTCCCACCTTGTGAATGCATTCATGGTTCTATCTTAACGCCCAGGTTTGACAAAACAGCATAGAAATCTCTTACAAATTTCTTAATATACGCCCGAGATAGGATCTGGCCCGAAAATAAGGTAAGATGTGAGGAAGTCAAAACGAGAAAATGGTGATGGCCTTGCTGGAATGGACCGGGGAGAGGATTATCCCCAAGCTGCTGAAGCCGACGAATGGCATGCTGCTGGAACATATTGCCCGCTATTATTTTGCCACGCCGTATATCAAAGGTAGAGTGCTCGATATCGCCTGCGGTACGGGTTACGGCTGCCACATGGTGGCAAAGGATCGAAAGCGGGAGCTGACCGAGCTGATCGGCGTCGACAACGATGACGACACGATCACTTATGCGAAGCGGGAATACCATCATCAAAAGATTACGTATCAAAAGGGCGATGCCCTCGATCCGTTGCTCCCGGAGAAGCTGGGCTTGTTTGATACCATTTTGAGCTTTGAAACGATTGAGCACGTCGCCGACGACTTGCTGTTCATGAACAACCTGTACCGCATGCTGAAGCCGGGCGGAACGCTGGTCTTGTCCAGTCCGTTTGGCAGAGGGAGAGGCATGCAGACGAGCGAGCCTTTTCATGTGCATCAATTGACGCCCGCCGAGTTTGAGGAGCTGTTCGTCCGGTTTTCGCAGGTGGAGATTTACTACCAGCGAGGGCCGACGTTTGAAAAGCCTCGTGACGGCGTGCGTTATTTTATCGGGATGGCGGTTTGTACGAAATAATCCTGTATGGTTTTGGATACGTAATGAATGGAGATGGCGAAACTGGCTGATTTTTTGAGATTGGGCATACGAAAAGAATGGATAGACGCTCTGCAGGCGAACGGGATTGCGGAGCCGACCCCGATCCAGGAAAAAGCAATTCCTGTCCTCATGACAGGCAAAGATGCGATTTCCCAGGCACAGACGGGGACGGGCAAAACGCTTGCTTTTCTCCTGCCGATTTTGGAGAAAGTCGATCCCGAGACAAACGACGTTCAGGCGCTGATCCTCACGCCTACGCGGGAGCTTGCGCTGCAAATTACGGCAGAGGTGCAAAAGCTGACGGCGGCCGTGGACGAGGTGCATGTGCTTGCCGTATATGGCGGACAAGACGTCGATCGGCAACTGCGCAAGCTGGCGGGCAAAAAACAGGTCGTGATCGCTACTCCCGGCAGGTTGCTGGACCATATAAGAAGAGGAACGATTGATTTGTCGACCGTTTCCATGCTCGTGCTGGATGAGGCGGACCAGATGCTGCACATGGGCTTTTTGCCCGAGGTGGAGGACATTCTCGCGCAGACGCCTGCTGATCGGCAAACCATGCTGTTTTCCGCGACGATGACGCCACAGGTGCGTGCGCTGGCCAAGCGGTTCATGCAAAACCCGGAGGATATTCACGTGCAAGGCAAGCGGATCACGCTGGAGGATATCCGGCAGATCGTCGTGGAGACAACGGACCGGGCGAAGCAGTCTACCTTGCGCAGCTTGCTTGACGAGGAACGCCCGTTTTTGGCAGTGATCTTTTGCCGGACCAAGCGCAGGGCAAGCACGCTGAACGCCGCCCTGCAAGGGTTCGGCTATATTTCTGACGAACTGCACGGCGATTTGTCACAAGCGAAGCGCGAGGACGTGATGAAGCGTTTCCGCGAAGCCAGAATCCAGTTTCTCGTCGCAACGGACGTGGCGGCTCGCGGACTTGACGTCGAGGGAGTCACACACGTATTCAACTACGACATCCCGGAGGACGTAGACAGCTATATTCACCGCATCGGCAGAACGGGCCGGGCCAAGGAGAAGGGCGTGGCCTACACATTGGTGGCGGCGAAGGATCGGGCGCAGCTCGCAGAGATTGAAAAAGGGATCGCCATGACTTTGGAGCGGCGTGCGAGTGAGCGGACGGCGGATTTCGGGGAGCACGAGGAGCGTAAGCAGCAAAAGAGGCAGCAAAAGAAGCAGCATAAGGGGCAGGAGAGCGCAGGCAGAGGCGAGCAGCGCGGGGGCAGGTCGGCCAGAGCTGGGGACGGGGATCGTGGCGGCAAACCAGCCCGAACTGGGGACGAGCATCGTAGTGGCAGGCAAGCCCGGGCTGAGGACGAGCATCGTGCGAGCAGACCAGCTAAAGCTGAGACTAAGCAACAGGCCAGCCAAGGGAAGCGAGGGAACGGAAAACGCGGGCGGCACGGTGACGATCGCCAGCAGCAAGGCGCTCGCATGACCAAACCGGATCGGGATGACCAGCGCAAAGCAGGGCGTGCGACGAAACAAGGGCAGAGCAGCGAGCGGGCAGCAGGCGGAAGCGCACGTTTTGAAGGCAAAAAAACATCAGGAAAACGGCCAGGCCCGGCGCCAGTAAAACGCGGCAGCACCGCTCGAAGGGCCAAGAAGCGCTGAGTGAAGCAAAGCGGGGAAAAAGAAAGACCGTTCCGGCCGTGAGACAGGCAGGAACGGTCTTTTGTTGTGCATTTAGCTGTCAGGAAAGACGCGCGAACGCGTAAGGAAGCGCACTCCTTCTGGCCCCTCAAGCGAGAACATGCCGCCGCGGCCTTCGACTACATCAATAATGAGCTGGGTATGCTTCCAATACTCGTACTGTGCTTTGCCCATGTAAAACGGGCAGCCGCCGATCTCACCCAAGAGCACATCCTGATCGCCGACGAGAAACTCGCCGAGCGGGTAGCACATGGGAGAGCTGCCGTCGCAGCAGCCCCCTGACTGGTGAAACATCAAGTCGCCATGCTTGGCGCGCAGCCGTTCGATCAACTGCAGGGCAGCATCGGTAGCGAGCACTTTCTCAGGCTGGCTCATCGATCAAAAGAAGCCCAGTGCCTGGTCGCTGTAGCTGACCAGCAGGTTTTTGGTTTGCTGATAGTGAGAGAGCATCATTTTGTGTGTTTCGCGACCGATACCGGACATTTTGTATCCGCCGAACGCAGCGTGCGCAGGGTAAGCGTGGTAGCAGTTGGTCCATACGCGGCCAGCCTGGATTTCGCGGCCCATGCGGTAGGCAGTGTTCATATCGCGTGTCCATACGCCGGAGCCGAGACCGTACAAGGTGTCGTTGGCGATGGAGAGCGCTTCTTCCGTGTCTTTGAAGGTCGTCACGGAGACTACCGGACCAAAGATTTCTTCCTGGAAGATGCGCATTTTGTTGTGGCCCTTGAACACGGTCGGCTGGATGTAGTAGCCGCCTTCGAGATCGCCCTCAAGCTGCGCACGCGCGCCGCCGATCAGGCAATCTGCGCCTTCCTGCTTGCCGATGTCGAGGTAGGAGAGAATTTTTTCCACT
Organism: Brevibacillus sp. FW301-21C12A; assembly: GCF_058788915.1. NCBI lineage: Bacteria > Bacillati > Bacillota > Bacilli > Caryophanales > Paenibacillaceae > Brevibacillus > Brevibacillus sp. FW301-21C12A. The sequence continues at coordinate 50,487 of NZ_JBYTBG010000011.1, read as the reverse complement.
TGCTCCAGGGAAGCTTGGGCGCCGATCATTGTTTCTGTATCGAGCGGGTTGCCCTGCTTGATGCTGGCAACGCGTTTCAGGGCGCGCTCCATGAATTGATCGTAAATGCTTTCGTGAATGAGGGCGCGGGACGGGCACGTGCAAACCTCGCCCTGGTTGAGCGCAAACAGCACGAAGCCTTCGATGGCTTTGTTGAGGAACGCGTCGTCTTTTGCACACACATCCGGGAAGAAGATGTTCGGAGATTTTCCGCCCAGCTCCAGCGTCACCGGAATGATGTTTTGGGAAGCGTATTGCATGATGAGACGTCCGGTTGTCGTCTCACCCGTAAAGGCGATTTTGGCGATGCGGTTGCTCGATGCCAGCGGTTTACCCGCTTCCAGACCGAAGCCGTTTACGACGTTGACGACGCCTGGAGGCAGCAAGTCGCCAATCAGCTCCATCAGCACCATGATCGAAGCAGGTGTTTGCTCGGCAGGCTTGAGCACGACGCAGTTTCCTGCGGCCAGGGCCGGGGCCAGCTTCCACGTCGCCATCAGGAGCGGGAAGTTCCACGGAATGATCTGTCCGACGACTCCGAGCGGCTCATGGAAGTGATAAGCAACCGTGTCGTTGTCGATCTCAGCGAGAGAGCTTTCTTGTGCGCGGATAGCTCCGGCGAAGTAACGGAAATGGTCGATAGCGAGCGGAATGTCAGCAGCCAGCGTCTCGCGGACGGGCTTGCCGTTTTCCCATGTCTCGGCAGTCGCCAAAAGCTCCAGGTTGGCTTCCATGCGGTCTGCGATTTTCAGGAGGATGTTGGAGCGTTGTGTAACCGAGGTGCGTCCCCAAGCAGCTTTTGCCTCGTGGGCGGCGTCCAGTGCGAGCTCGATGTCTTCTGCCGTCGAACGGGCAACCTCGCAAAAGACCTTGCCGATTACAGGAGAGACGTTTTCAAAATATTCACCCTTCACTGGCGGTACCCAATTGCCACCAATGTAGTTGTCGTAGCGAGTCTTGAAAGTCACCTTGGATCCGGCTTGGCCGGGTTGAGCATAGATCATGCGAGCGCCTCCTCTTATATCACCTTTTTCTTTACAACCTTCTCTAAAAGCAAATCCTGTACCAAACGCCGGAAGGCTTGAAATGACAGCGTTTTCGCAGACGAAACACGCCAAAAATGTTCCAAAATGGAGCAGGCATTGTTCCGTTTTGGGACAGTTTGCAATAATTTTGGGAGCATCTGACAAATATCTGCTTTTTGCGCGAGGCTTCGCAGTAATCGCCTATTGAAAGCCTACGGTTTTCAGCGTGGGAGGAAAGACGGCTTTGCCCGAACATCCCCTCATAGGATGGGCAGGGCAAACACACAGGACCTGTGCGAGTGCTTTTCTTGTTATTTGGCTCTGTTGAATTTTAATGTTGTTTTAAATGCAAAAAAATAAACTGATTTTTCTGAGCTGAATTCCGCTTTCAAATGACTAAAGAACGGAATGACCTACAAAGGTAGTTCCATGCGTTAAGCTAACCAGTGAGGCAAGTCATGCAGCTTATGGCAAACGAGTCGATCCATGTAAAGCCGTTGTCTAACCGTCCATTTTCTCGTAAACGCTATATAAAAAGGCTAACGTTAGACTCTTGTCCTTTCGCCACTGACTAGTCCCGGACCAATCAACTTACTATTCTTCATAGGAGAAAAGGGGGGACAAGGGACGGAATGAATAGTTTTCCCAACCGAATATGCTTTTCTATAAAGAAAAAAACGGAATCGCGTACAGGATTCCGAATGATTTGTTCTATATACTTAGGGCTCGATTTTCTTCTTTAGGATGTTAATCTGTTTAGATTCTTTCGGATTATCTATGTAGTAGATCTCCTGAGCACCTGCGTTATAGATCCATAGGTCACCTTGAGCAGTAGTCGTGACGTGGACTAATCCACTCCCGTTCTCATCCCTAAAAAAGACCCTGTAGTCCTGTAGAGATTCACTTGTTTGTGCCGTAGAAATTATTGCCCAAGTTAAAGACCCAGCAACAAAAGCCGAGACGATTAACAAAACTCCTTGCAACTTAGACATAAACAGCATCCTTCGTATAGAGCAAGTCATTCATTCAAAACAGAAGCAAAAGGATTTATACAAAAAATTAAAGAAGAGTAACATTATGCTACTCTTCCATATAATTGTATATTACTTGAAATCTCTAGACCATTCAATATAATGGGTAGGTTCAGTATAAGATCCAGTATACGTATTAGTTACTTTTCCAGTAAGCCAGTTAATCTCATCTACTTTCCAAGTTCCTCTGTCATAGAATCCTGTCCAATAATAAATTCTTGAAACATATGATGAACTTTCGGCTGGTCCAGTCCAAGTTTCTTCTGTTGTGTATGTTGTCGATATCTCTGTAGTCAAAGTGCTTTCTACTTCTTCGCCGACGGATGCTGGGCCATTCCCAACAGAAACACTAGCTTTAACTCTTGCTGAGGAATTTACTTTCTTTGCTTGGGTCGTAGTAAGTTTAATTGTCTTCCCTTTGGAACAGAAATAATTTGCACTGCTGCTGTAGGGTTATTGGAACTTTCTACCCGCTTAACTACATCAGATAGGTACATTGGTTTTATTTTGTCATCAGTGTTTTTACCAACTTTATGAATAGTTATACTTTTAGCATCTCCAGCTTGCTCTACTATTTGTTCGATTTGCTCTTTTGTGACCATGCCTTGGGCTTCTTCGGCGATGTTTACAACGACCTCTTGATCTTCGGCGCCAAGGAGTTTCAGTGACTCACTATAATCTTCTTTTGCAAACGAAAGGGATGGCAACATAGCCAGTAGACTTAATGTGCATAAAATAGCAATTGATTTTTTCTTAAACACAGTTCAATCACTCTTATTTTTTGGTATATAACAACATTATATCTTATTGGTAAATTTGTAAATATTTTCTTATATTTTGTTTTATGTTCTGTTTAATATGAATTATTTGTATAATCCATCAACCATATCACTAGCTAGTCGTCACATCGTCCATACAGTCATTCAGGAAGGCGTGTCGATCATCAAACTTGAGCGACTAGAGAATATTCGCAAGACGGCAAGAACAAGCCGTAAAAACGCCAAGAATCTGCATAGTTGGACGTTCTATCAGCTTCAACAATTCATCTCCAATAAAGCAACCCTTGTAGGCATACAAGTTGTGGAGGTCAATCCTGCCTACACTTCTCAAACTTGTCCTGTCTGCGGGGAGAAGAATAAAGCGAAAGACAGAAGATACGAATGTTCATGCGGATTCAAAACGCATCGTGATCGGGTTGGAGCGATCAATATCATACGTCAACCTGTGACAGATGGTAACAATCTGTCAGCCTAAGATGCTAGAGGCACTGTCTTAGGACGGGCTGATGAGACAGCCCTGAACTTGGGGGAACTACGGATAGCAGAAATGTACTTCCGACTACCACCCAAGAATCCACCCAAGAATCCCACTGATACCGAAAGGCTTCAGCTTGCGGCTTTAGCCGTGGGAGTCTCAATCATGCTATACTGATAGAGAATGATTTTTGAGGGAGGGAAGAGTGTTGTCAACGATTGTCCAGCAATCTTGGAAGCGCTGCCAGGAATCGAACCTCAAAGCTTGGGAGAAAGCCAATGACCAGATCATTTCCAGCAAACGAATCAAAGAAATCATTCAGGAAAATCACCCTCTGATTCAAGAAAGCCTCCCGCTCTTCAACAAGCTTGCTCCTTTTTTGCTGTCGACAGAGCATATCGCTTTGCTGTCGGATCGGGATGGCAATATCATTCACACCGTCGGGGACCCTGTGTTTGCCAATCAGGCGCAAAAGGTGCAACTGCAGATCGGGGCGAACTGGACGGAGGATTACAAAGGAACCAATGCGATAGGAACGGCGCTGATCGCGCAGCAGCCGATCTCCGTGCAGGGCGACCAGCATTACTTTTTGGAGAACCGCTTTCTTTCCTGCTCGGCGGCGCCGATTTTTTCACCGACGGGCGAGCTGCTTGGCGTCATCGACATCAGCACGCGCAAGGAGTACACGCATCCGTTTGCCTTGACGATTGCCTGCATGATTGCGGAAGCCCTGCAAAATCGCTTTCTGTATGCCAACGCCGAGCGGGTCATTGCCCTGCCCGGCAGCACGGCCGTGAAAAGCAGCCAGGGAAAAGTGCCGCTCGTAGCTCTCGACAGGGACGAGCGGATCGTGGGCTTGAACGAATTGGCCAAGCAGCGGCTGGGAAAAGACGCTTTGGGAACGCGGCTGTCCCCGGAGCAGGAGCGCGCCGGACGGGATGTGCAGGATAACCGCCAGCGTTTCTGGGGGGCGCAAGCTGCAACAGACGGTGCTTCCAGGAACGCTGCGGCTGCCCCAAACCAAAAGCCGATGCCTGCACTCAAGCCGTTTCCGCGTCTCGCCGGATCGTGCCCGCTCTTTTTGCAGGCGAAAATGCTCGGGCAAAAGGCGGCGCAGGTTGATTTTCCCGTGCTGATTCTCGGCGAGAGCGGCACCGGAAAAGAGCTGTTCGCACAGATGGTTCACGAGACAGGGCCGCGAGCGCAGGAGCCTTTTATCGCCGTGAACTGCAGTGCGATTTCAGAAAATTTGATCGAAAGCGAATTGTTCGGATACGAAAGCGGGGCGTTTACCGGGGCCAATCGCGAAGGAAGAATCGGCAAGTTTGAAGCGGCGAAGAAAGGGACGATCTTTTTGGATGAGATCGGGGACATGTCTTTGCGCGGACAGGCCGCTCTGCTGCGCGTGTTGCAGGAAAAGGTCGTCACGCCTGTAGGCAGCAACCAGTCGCGGCCGATTCATGCGCGGATCATCGCCGCCACGCACCGCAATTTGCCGGAGGAAATCAGGGCGGGGCGCTTTCGGGCGGATTTGTACTACCGGCTCAAAAGCGTCTCCATCCACCTGCCGCCGCTGCGCAAGCGAAGCGACATCGTCCAACTGGCCGAACATTTGATGCAGCAAATCGCCATGGGACAGCCATACGTCTTGCTCCCGGAGGCAAAAGCAAAGCTCGCCGCCTACTCCTGGCCGGGCAACGTTCGCGAGTTGCAGGGCGTGCTGGTGCAGGCTGCCTTTTTGTCCGACGGCGGGGAGATTGGCGAGGAGCACATCCAGCTTGAAGGCTTGACCGAAGAGGCGGAGCCTGTGCATGCGGTCCCATCCTTGCGGGAAACCGAGCTTGTGGCGATCAAGCGGGCGCTTGATTCGAGCGGAGGCAATGTGAGCCGGGCCGCCAAGCTGCTGCAAATCGGGCGAAACACCTTGTACCGCAAAATGGCGGAATACCATCTGACAGCGCCCGTCAACCAGGAGGAACCATGATCGCCCTGTACAGGCTGGATAAGGAGCTGGAGCGGAAAATGACCGCGCTGCTGGAAAACAGCGGGCAAAACATCGGATATTTTTACTCGATCAAATCCATTCTCGACCAGATGATGAACCCGTTTGTTGCCATCACTACAGAAAAATACAGCGAGGAGCTGGAGGCGCTCTCGTTGCCCGTCGTCAGCCTGTCGATAGACATGAATGACGTGCGCCGGGCTATCGCAACGCTTCCGGATGAAGGGCGGGGCCACAAGGTCGTCGTGGTGTGCGCCACGCAAAAAGAAAAAAGCTGGTTGCAGCAGGAGTACGCTCTGGAAGAGGGGCAACCGCAGCCAGACTGCACGTTTCTCTGCGCAAAAGAGCTGGCGTATCCGCAGGAGCAGGCTGTCTATCTCGTGCCGATCTGGAACCGCCATGCTTTTGCGCTGCACCCGGCCTCGCAGCAGTGGCATCCCGTCGAGCCTTCGCTCGCCACCTTGCGCAAAGCGGTGCAGCAGGCAGCCTCGCTGGTCACTTACACAAAGGAGCGGCTGCGCGAAAAGCATCAGATGGAAGCCGTCGTAAACTCGGCTCATGACGCGGTGATCGCCGTCGATCGGCACAGCCAGATTACGCTGGTCAACGAGCATGCCAAAATGCTGCTGGGGCTGTCCGGAGATGTGCTGGGCAAACCGATCACGGACTACATCCCGCACTCTGACATGCTGCGCGTGCTGAAGACGGGCAGGGAGGAGCTGGGCGAAATCGCGACGGTGCGCGACCGTTCCATCGTCATCAATCGCATTCCGGTGATCGTCAAGGATCAGGTTGTGGGGGCGGTGTCCAACTTCAAGGAAATCATCGACATTCAGAAGATGGAGATGACGCTGCGCAAAAAGCTGCACGACAACGGACTGTCAGCCAGATACCGCCTGGACAGCATCGTCGGCTCCTCGCCTGCCATCCTCGAAACGAAGGAGCAGGCGGCGCTGTTTGCGAAAACGAACGCGACCGTGCTGATTACAGGGGAATCGGGAACGGGCAAGGAGCTGTTTGCCCAAGGCATCCACCTGGAAAGCGGACGCGCTGTCGGGCCGTTTTTGGCGGTGAACTGTGCGGCGCTCCCGGAGGGGCTTCTGGAGAGCGAGCTGTTCGGCTACGAGGATGGCGCTTTTACAGGGGCGAAAAAGGGCGGCAAGCCGGGCTTGTTCGAGCTGGCGCACGGAGGCACGCTGTTTTTGGACGAGATCGGGGAGATGCCGCTGCGCATTCAGGTGCTCTTGCTGCGCGTCCTGCAGGAGAGGCGCGTGCGTCGCGTCGGCGGCGAAAAAGTGATTCCCGTCGATGTGCGGATTGTCGCGGCGACGAATCGCGAGCTGGCCAAGGAGATCGAGAAGGAGCAGTTTCGCGCCGATCTCTACTACCGCATCAACATGCTCAGGCTCGATGTCCCTCCGTTGCGGGAGCGCCTGAGCGACATTCCGCTGCTGGTCGAGAGCATGATTCGCGAGATGAACGAGCAGCACGAGAAAAAGATCAAGGAAGTCGATGAAGACATCTACCCGCTGTTTCAGAGTTACTCGTGGCCCGGCAATGTGCGGGAGCTGAGAAATGTCGTCGAGCGGATGGTGCTGCTGGCAAAAGGGGGAGGAATCGGCAAGGAGGACGCAGGCTTTTTGTTCGCGAGGCAAAAGGGAGGGCACGACGGCAGGCTGCCCGTGCCGCCGGAAGCAAGCGAAGCAGAGCGGAACCCCGAAGCGCAGCAAATTGCCAGCGCGCTGCAGCAGACGAGATACAACAAGACTCTTGCGGCAAAGGCATTGGGCATGGATCGAACTACACTGTGGCGGAAAATGAAACAGTATCGTCTGGAGTGAGCAAAGTGTTGCAACGTTTTGTTGCAACACTTTGTTGTTTTATGAGGGAGGAAGCATCGAGACGGCGTGGACAGTCGAGACAAAATGTAAGCGTTTTACCGCGTTAACGCGATTGCGCCTGCTTGGCATCAAACGTGCATTTACTATCTGGTGCATATAGTCAAAAAATTTAGATCATTTAGGGGGGAGTCGATTGCTTCACTATTCGATTGCAGTCATTCCGGGAGACGGTATTGGTCCAGAGGTGATGGACGAAGGCTTGAAGGTTTTGGCGGCGCTGGAAGAAGCGCACGGCGGGATTCGCTTTACCCGTGACGTCATGGACTGGAACTGCCAGTACTACCTCACGCATGGCAGGATGATGCCGGAAAATGGACTACATACATTGAAGGACTACGATCTGATCTTGCTGGGAGCTGTCGGGGCGCCGGAAGTACCGGATCACGTGTCGGTGTGGGAGCTGATTTTGCCGATTCGCCGTGCCTTCCAGCAGTATGTGAACCTGCGGCCTGTCAAGCTGCTCAAAGGGTTGGAGAGCCCGCTGCGCTACAAAGGGCACGCCGATCTCGACTTCGTCGTCGTCCGGGAAAATACAGAGGGCGAGTATTCCAACATGGGCGGGCGGATGCACCAGGGGACGCCGTACGAGATGGCGGTGCAAAACAACGTATTTACTCGCTACGGCACCGAGCGCATTCTCAAATACGCGTACGCGCTGGCGGAAAAGCGGCCGAAAAAGAGCGTGACGGCGGCGACCAAGTCCAACGGCATCAACCATTCCATGCCTTTCTGGGATGAGATCGTCAAGGAAATCAGCCGGGAGCACCCAGACATTCAGACCAACCTGTATCATATCGACGCATTGGCCGCTTACTTTATCACGCGCCCGGAGACGTTTGACGTGGTGGTTGCCAGCAACCTGTTCGGAGACATTTTGACAGACCTTGGGGCAGCGATTGTCGGCGGCTTGGGGCTGGCACCGTCTGCGAACATCAATCCCGAGCGCAAATACCCGTCCATGTTTGAGCCGATTCATGGCTCTGCGCCCGATATCGCCGGAAAAGGCATCGCCAACCCGATCGCACAGGTGTGGAGCCTCAGCATGATGATGGACCACCTCGACTTGCCGGATGCAAGCGCCGTCATTATGAACGCGATCGAACAAGTGCTGCAGGAGGGCAAGGTGCTGACGCCTGACCTCGGGGGCAAGGCGACGACAAAGGAAGTGGGAGACGAGCTTGTCCGGCACATCTACCTGGCAACCAGATAAAAACAAGGGAGGAAAAGGAGCATGGAACCAAAAACGTATGACCTGTACATCGGCGGAGAATGGATCAAAACAGAGAGCTACATTCCCGTTTTTCACAAATACAGCGGCGAGTGCATCGCGCATATCGCCCGCGCCGAACAGCAGCACGTCACGACGGCGGTAGAAGCGGCCTGGCAGACGTTCAAGCAGGATAAGCTGACGCCGTTTCAGCGCTATCAAATTTTGCTGAAGGCTTCCGCGCTGATGGAGGAGCGCCGCGAGGAAATGGAGCTGTCGCTGATTCGCGAAGTGGGGAAAACGCGCAAGGACGCGCAGAACGAGCTGGACCGCACGATCAACACGCTGCGCCTGTCGGCGGAGGAAGCGAAAAAAATTCACGGCGAAATGATTCCGCTGCAATCGACGGAAGGCTCGGAAAATCGCCTGGGCTTTACGATCCGCGTACCTAAAGGCGTCATCGGAGCGATTACTCCGTTCAACTACCCGCTTTTGCTCAGCACGCACAAGATCGCTCCGGCGCTCGCCGCGGGAAATACGTTGGTAGTCAAGCCGGCGACGGTCACGCCGATCGCGACCTTTCTTTTGCTGGACGTATTGGAGGAAGCGGGCCTGCCCAAAGGGTATGTGAACATCGTGACAGGCGCAGGCAGCGAGGTGGGAGAATGGCTGCTGGATGAGGAACGCATCGCCATGTACACCTTCACCGGGTCGGGCGAGGTGGGCCGCCATATCAAGGAGCGCAGCGGCATGCGTCCGGTGGCGCTGGAGCTTGGCAACAACTCGCCCAATCTCGTACACCACGATGCAGACCTGGAGCTGGCGGCCCGTCAGACAGCCGCGCGCAGCTTTCATAACGCAGGCCAGGCGTGCATCGCCGTGCAGCGCATTTACGTACACGAGGACGTGGTGGAAAAGTTCAGCGAGCTGTACATCGCGCACGTCAAGCAGTTGAAAGTAGGCAATCCGGAAGACCCGGAAACAGACGTAGGGCCGATGATTAGCGAAAAAGAAGCCAAACGCACGGAGGAATGGGTGCAGGAAGCGATCAGCCAGGGGGCGCAGTCGCTTTTGCCAGTCAAACGGGAAGGCGCTCTTTTCTATCCGGCGGTGCTCGTCAATACGAAGCCGGAGATGAAGGTCGTGTGCCGGGAAGTGTTTGCTCCTGTCGTGACGATCATTCCGTACAGCGATCTGGAAGACGCTTTTGTCCAGGCCAACGATTCGGAGTACGGCTTGCAGGCGGGAATTTTCACCCGCGATCTGAATGTCGCGATGAAAGCGGCGCGTACCTTGGAATACGGCGGTGTCGTCATCAACGACGTCTCGACCTACCGCAACGACGTCATGCCGTATGGCGGCGTGAAAAACAGCGGACTGGGCAAGGAAGGCCCGCGCTACGCCGTAGAAGAAATGACCGACGAAAGAATGGTGGTGATTAATCTATGAACGGACAACTGCTGCAAGGAAAAACCGCGCTGGTAACAGGTGCCGGGTCAGGGATGGGAAAAGCGATCGCCAAGCTGTTTGCCGCAGAAGGAGCCAATGTCATCCTCGCTGATCTAAACGAAGAAGCCGCTTTGCAGGTGGTCGCCGAATTGCCGGAAGGAAGCGGCCACGCGGTGCAAGCCGATGTAGCTGACGATGAGAGCGTAGCCGCGCTCGTCCGGGAAACGCTCGATGTCTACGGAGCGCCCGATGTGCTGGTCAATTGCGCCGGAGTGCCACAGGCGTTCACCCCTATCGAGGAGCTGACGCTCGCCCAATGGGATCGGATCATGTCCGTCAATACCAAATCGATCTATTTGACGACCAGGCATGCGGTTCCGCATATGAAAGCGAAAAACAAAGGAAGCATCATCAACATCGCCTCGATTGCCGGGATTCGCGCGCGGCCTGGCCTCAACGCCTACTGCGCCTCCAAAGGAGCGGCGATCATGCTGAGCAAGGCTTTGGCGATCGAGCTGGCCCCTCATCACATCCGGGTCAATGTCATCAATCCGGGCCCGGCCGAGACGCCGATGCTGGGCAAATTCATCAACGGGGACGAAGCAGAGGTAGAAGCCGGGAAAAAAGATATTTTCATCAGCAGCGTTCCGCTGGGGGAGCTGATTCAGCCGGAGGATATCGCGCAAGCCGCCCTGTACCTGGCATCTGATCTGTCGAAAATCGTGACGGGCGAGGTCATGAATGTGGACGGTGGAAGAGGAATCTAGTAGCTAGTCAAATGAGCGGAATTTTCATATTATTAAATAAATTAAAAACAAACAAACACAAATAGGGGGTATTGCAACATGTCTCGAAAGAAGTGGAGTTTCGTGCTATCTGGCATCATGTCTGTTTCGTTATTACTGGCGGCATGCGGAGGCGGAGGCGGTCAACAGGCCGCCCAGCCTTCCGGACAAGGCGGGGGACAGCCAGCCGCGCAAACGGGAGCGCCGTCGAGCGACGGGCAAAGCTATGTCTTCAAGGCGGGGCACTCCTTGACCGAAGATCACCCGTACCATCTGGCGCTGAAAAAGATGGCCGAGGATGTAGACAAGCGTTCGAACGGAAAAGTGAAAATCGAGGTGTATCCATTGAGCCAACTCGGGGCCGAGCGGGAGCTGACAGAGGCACTGACGTTTGGAACGGCAGATATGTCGATCACGTCAACCGCGCCTGTCACGAATTTTTATGCCAAGCTGGGCGTGCTCGACCTGCCTTTCCTGTTTGAGAGCCGCGAGCAAGCGTACAAGGTGCTCGATGGAAAAGTCGGAGAAGAGATGCTGAAAAACTTGGAAAGCGCCAACCTCGTTGGCCTGGCTTGGGCTGAAAACGGTTTCCGCCACATCACGAACGGAACGAAAGACATCAAGAAGCCGGAGGACGTCTCCGGCATGAAGATTCGTACCCAGGAAAATCCGATTCACCTCGCTGCCTTCGAGACGCTGGGCGCCAAGCCGACGCCGATGGCATGGACAGAGGCGTTGACCGCTTTGCAGCAAGGAGTGGTAGACGCGCAGGAAAATCCGGCGATCGTCGCACAGACCTACAAGCTGTACGATTCGAAGCAAACGCACATGTCGCTGACCGGGCACGTGTACTCCGCGGCGATGATTTTGTTCAGCAAGCCGGTGTGGGACAAACTTCCCGCAGACGTTCAGCAACTGATTGCGGAAGAAGCGAAAAAAGCCGGGCAGTTCGAGCGTGAGCTGATGATTAAGATGGAGGAAGAAGCGATTGCCAACCTCAAGGCAAAAGGGGTTGTCGTGACAGAGGACGTCGACAAGCAGGCTTTCCGCGAGGCCATGAAGCCTGTGTACGACAAGTTTTCCGACCAGTTTGGCAAAGAGCTGGTGGATGAAATCGTCAACACGAAATAAACGGCAAAAGGGAGAGGGGCCAGGCGGCTTTTCTCCCCCCTTTTCCGCGAAAGGAGAAACTGTGTGAGCAATCTCATATCCAAACTAAACAGCGCTCTGCGTCTCGTCATTATTGCCTTGCTGGCCGTTATGGTCGTCGCCGTCTTCCTGCAAGTCCTTTTCCGCTTTTTCCTTGACCAGCCGCTGGCCTGGACAGAGGAGCTGGCGCGCTATCTTTTGATCTGGATTACTTTTCTCGGCTCCGCTTATGCCATGGCGATCAAGGCCCATATCGGTACCGAATACATCCAAAAGCATTTGTCGCCATTCATGAATAAGGTCGTGTTGATCGTGGCGGCTCTGTGCAGCCTTTTCTTTTTTCTCGTGATGGTTCAGCAAGGCTATCTGCTGTCTGCCAGAAGCATGGTTCAAAAATCACCCACCCTGCTCATTCCCATGGGCTATGTCTACATGGTGATACCTATCAGCGGTGTTCTGCTCATCATGAACGTGATTCATGTGACATGGAAAGACATTACCGGGAAGGAGTGAGCCATCGTGGGCACGATATTGTTTTTGACGCTGCTTGTGCTTTTAATCATTAACGTCCCGATTGCGGTTGCGTTGGGGCTGTCGGTAGTCGTGGCCTTTATAGTCGAAGGAAATATTCCGCTTTTGGTCGTCATTCAAAAAATGTTTAACGGAACTGATTCGTTCCCGCTCATGGCGATTCCGTTTTTTCTGCTGGCGGGCAAGCTGATGGAAACGGGCGGGATCTCGGCAAGGCTGATTCGCTTTGCCAATACGATCGTCGGCAATTTGCCCGGCGGACTGGCTATCGTGGCGGTTCTCGGGTGCACCTTTTTCGCCGCGATCTCGGGCTCGTCGGCTGCGACGACGGCTGCTGTAGGGGGCATTCTGATTCCGCACATGGTTAAAAAAGGGTACGATGTGCGCTTTTCCTCGGCGCTGCACGCAGCAGGCGGAACGATTGGCGTCATGATTCCTCCCAGCGTGCCGATGGTGCTGTACGGAGTGGCAGCGAGCACGTCGATTAACGATCTGTTCATCGCGGGCATCGGCCCGGGCATTCTTGTCGCGATCTCGCTCATCATCTACGCGTACTGGGTCAGCAAAAAGCAGGGCTGGGGCGGCGGAGAAAAGCATTCGGCAAAAGAAATCTGGCAGGCGTTCAAAGATGCGATTTTGGCGATTCTCATGCCAGTCATTATTCTGGGCGGGATTTACGGCGGCGTCTTTACATCGACGGAAGCTGCGGTCGTGGCGGTCGTGTACGGGCTTGTCGTCGGCCTGTTCGTTTACCGGGAGATCAAGTGGCGGGACCTGGGCGAAATTTTCAACAGCGCAGCCAGCATGACGGCTGTCATCATGCTGATTATTGCGACCGCCAACGCGTTCGGGTTTTTGATGACGAGAGAAAACATTCCCCAGGAGATCGCGCAGTTCATGCTGGGGATTACGGATAGCACGATCATTACGCTGTTGATTATCAATATACTGCTCCTGATTCTCGGTACGTTCATGGAGACGGCAGTGACCATCATTCTCCTGACCCCGATTCTGTTGCCGATCATTCACACACTGGGGATTGATCCCGTCCTGTTCGGCGTTATCATGGTCGTCAACTCGGCCATTGGCATGTTGACTCCTCCGGTCGGAATTAATCTGTTGGTAGCGGGAAATATTGCCAAGCTGTCGAATACAGAAATTGAGAAGGCAGCCATTCCGTTTCTGATCCTGTTGTGTGTAGATTTGATGCTGATTACGTACATTCCGGAAATCAGCCTGTTTCTCGTCAATCTGAGCAAGTAGCGAAGGAGAGAGTATGCGTGGACTATCAACAGCAATTAGTGAGTCTGCTAGGAGAAGACAGGGTGACGACCAACCCGACCGTTCTTGTGCACCACAGCCATGACGAATCGTATCACACGCCGCATTTGCCGGACGTAGTCGTGTTTCCGCAGACGGCGGCAGAGGTCAGCGCAATCCTGAAGCTGGCCAATGAAAAGCGGATTGCGGTGACGCCGTTTGGACTGGGGACCAGCCTGGAAGGGCACGCGATTCCGTACGCGGGTGGCATCAGCATGGACTTTTCGCTGATGAACCAGGTGCTGGAGGTGCGGCCGCAAGATTTTCTCGTGCGGGTGCAGCCAGGCGTGACGCGCACCCAGCTAAATCGCGAGCTGAAAAAGCACGGCTTGTTTTTTTCCGTGGACCCTGGGGCTGACGCGACGCTGGGCGGCATGGCGGCCACCAATGCGAGCGGAACGACCTCGGTACGCTACGGAGTGATGCGCGATCAGGTTCGCGATCTGGAAGTGGTGCTGGCCGATGGCCGTATCATCCATACGGGCAGCATGACAGCCAAGTCTTCGTCCGGGTATCACCTGACCGGAATGTTCGTCGGCTCGGAAGGGACATTGGGCGTGTTCACCGAGCTGACGCTGCGCGTGTACGGGATTCCGGAGGTGACGATGGCAGCGCGGGCCAGCTTCCCGACAGTTCAGGACGCGGTAGATACTGTCGTCGATATTCTCGGAGCCGGGATTCAGGTGGCGCGGATCGAACTGGTTGACGAGCGCTCCATTCGCCAGGTGAATTTGTACAAAGAGACGAGCTACCCGGAAAACCCGACGCTTTTTATCGAGTTTCACGGCAGCGAGCAGAGCTTGGCGCACGACATCGAGTTTGCCCAGACGATCGCGACCGAGCATGGCTGCACGCAGTTTTTGTTCGAGACCGATTCCAAGGCGCGGGCTGTGCTCTGGGATGCCCGCCACAATCTGGCCTACGCCTTCGTGCATAAGTCGCCAGGGAAAAAGATGATGGTGACAGACGTATGCGTGCCGTTTTCCGAACTGGCCGGAGCAGTGGTCGACGCCCGACAGGCTATTGACCGCTCGGGTCTGGACGGAGCCGTACTAGGGCATGTGGGCGACGGAAACTACCACGCGATTGTGATGATAGACGTCCATGATCCCGAGGAAATGGCGCGCGCCGAGGCGCTGAATGCGCATCTGGTAGAGTACGCGCTCGGCAGAGGCGGGACGTGCACCGGAGAGCACGGCGTCGGAGTCGGCAAGGTCAAATACCAGCGCAAGGAGCACGGAGCGGCGCTGGACGTGATGCGGTCGATGAAGCAAGTCCTCGATCCGAACGGCATTTTGAACCCGGGAAAAATATTCGACAAATAATGACAGCCTGCATTCTGAATGCGCAACAGAATGCAGGTTTTCTTTTTGCGAAAAGTGGAGCGCCGGAAAGGAGAACAAACTGCAATGTGGAATGTAGAAGATTGGTAAATAAACATTTCGCAAGGCAGGGAGGCAGGTATGAAGTCGATTGTTGAGATTGCCAAGGCAGCAGGTATCGATGAACAGGATCTGGAGCTTTACGGAAAGTATAAGGCAAAAATCTCTGATGAGCTGTGGGATAAAATAAAAGACCGACCTGATGGCAAGCTGATTCTCGTTACCGCGATGAATCCCAATCCGGCAGGAGCAGGCAAGACACTGACCACGATTGGTTTGTCGCAGTCGCTCAATCTGCTTGGAAAAAGGACGATTGCAGCGCTCCGCGAGCCATCCCTTGGCCCGTGCATGGGGATAAAAGGAGGGGCTACCGGAAGCGGCAAGGCGCAAATCCTCCCTGCGGATGAAATCAATCTGCATTTTACTGGCGACATTCACGCCATTACCGCGGCGCACAATTTGCTTGCGGCGATGATCGACAACCATATTTTCCACGGCAATCCGCGGGGCATCAATCCGAAAAAAATCGTCTGGAAACGGGCGATGGACATGAACGACCGCGCGCTCAGAAATATCGTGGTCGGGCTGGGAGACGGCAACGGCATGACGCGCGAAGACGGCTTCATGATTACGACCGCATCGGAAATCATGGCGATTTTGTGCCTGAGCGAGAACCTCGCCGACTTGCGCGAGCGGCTGAACCACATCATCATCGGCTACGATTTTGAAGACAAGCCAGTCCGGGCGGAAGAAATCAATGCGGTCGAGGCGATGTGCGTACTGCTCAAGGAAGCGATCAAGCCAAACCTCGTGCAAACGATTGAGGGCACGCCAGTCATCGTCCACGGCGGTCCGTTTGCGAATATCGCGCACGGATGCAGCAGCGTGATCGGCACGAAGACAGCCTTGAAGCTGGCCGACTACGTCGTAACGGAAGCGGGCTTCGGCGCTGACCTGGGCGCGGAGAAGTTTTTTGACATCAAGTGCAGAAAAGCCGGGCTGACGCCATCGGCAGCAGTCGTGGTCATTACCGTGAGTTCCTTGAAGTACAACGCCGGAATCAAAGTGCCGGATTTGGCCGAAGAAAACCTCGCCGCATTGGAAAAAGGCTTCGCCAACGTGCGTCGCCATCTGGAAAACTTGCAGAAGTTCGGCGTGCCGGCGGTTGTAGCGATCAACCATTTTGCCACTGATACACAAGCGGAGATCGACGCAGTCATGGCGCTGTGCCAGGAGGCAGGTGCCGAGGCGGCGCTGTCCAAGGCGTGGGCAGAAGGCGGAGAAGGCGCAATCGAACTGGCGGAAAAAGTGACGCGCGCGGCAGAGCGCCCTGGGCAATTCCGCTTTTTGTACGAAGAAGACCTCGGCGTGAAGGAAAAGATTGAGACGGTGGTCAAAGAAATTTACCGCGGCTCCGGGGTAGTCTTTTCGCCGCTGGCGACAAAAACGATCCAGAAGGTAGAGGAAATGGGGCTGTCCCATCTGCCTGTGTGCATGGCGAAGACGCCGTACTCCTTTACAGATCGGGCCGATCAGCTTGGCGCCCCTGTCGGTTTTACCATTCAGGTGAGCGAAGTGCGGATTTCGGCAGGAGCAGGCTTCATCGTCGCCTTGACCGGAAGCCTGGTGACGATGCCGGGACTCCCGAAGAAACCTGCGGCCGAATCGCTGTATGTGGATGAGCACGGCCACGTGGAAGGGCTGAGCTAAACGAAGAAGTCAAAAGTGGACGACAGGCTGACACCAACAACTAGGTGTCAGCCTTTTTGCGATTTTTTCGCAATTATTTCGTAGAAAGTAGTTTACTTGTCAAACAATTTGGGTAAAGATTTTGTGTGGAAAAAAATCCAATCCATTATTTTAAAGTTAACCCACATTTTTCCGATGTTGTGCTATAGTATTTTTATACAGATAAAACGACAAAAAATGACAAAGGCAAACCTGTTGAAAGGCAGGGACGCAAAGCCACGGGTCTAAGGCAAGCAGAGCGCATCTTCTGCTGCTACGATAGCCGGGTTGCCATGCCGTACACGTAAGAAGGCTGTCCGGGTGGCAGTCTTTTTTGTTGCCAAAAAAAGATAGGAGGTACAGCGTGAGATGGAATCCAGTTTGAAGAAAAAGCTAATCGTCGTCATGTGCCTGCTCTTGATTGTCAGCTTGGGTACGGTCTGCGGTGCCAGCTACTACAGCTCGTCGCAGTTGCTGTCGTCCAGCCTGGACAAAGAAGCGGAACTTACGGCCAGCAATCTTTCCATCAGAATCGACAGCTTTTTCCAAGAAAAAATCGGAATTGTTGAAACGATCGGAGAGATGATTTCCGCCGACAACAATTTCGACCATGACTTGAAGCTGATTCAGGAGGCGCAGAAGAAAAACCCCGAGTTTGAGACGTTTTTCTTTTCCTATGACCTGAGCGGCAAAAAAGTCATCAACTTCAAGGGCGAGGAGACGAACCCGTCTGATCGTCCGCATTTTCAGGAGGCAGGACGAGGCGAGGGGAAAATCATCGTTTCCGAGCCGGTCGTGTCGCAGCGGACAGGCAACTACATCGTGACGATCATCGTTCCGCTGATGAAGGACAATCGTCAATACGGCTATGTCGGTTCGACCATTCCGATCAACGAGATTCAGAAGACGGTTTCCGAGGAGAAGTTCGGACATAGTGGCTATGCCTTTTTGGTGAGCAAAAAAGGAACGTATATTTGGCATCCGAACAGCGAAGTCATTTTGAAGCAGTCGGTGCTCGACAGCAATATTCCTGAGTTGAAAACCGCCTTTGAAGCAACGGCACAAGGCGGTCGCGGAATCATTCAATACGAAGAGGGACAAGCGGCGCAATTCGCCTCCTACGCTTCGACCAGATTGAACTGGGGAGTGTTCATCACTGCTCCGGCCAAAGACCTGCACGCTCCGGTCAACGAACTGTCGATCAAGCTACTGGCTATTTCCTTGGTCGTTCTGGCGGTGGGCATCGTCTTCGTGTACTGGCTGTCGGTTCGTTTGGTTCGACCGATCCAGCGTCTGAACCAGGCCGTCAATGTCGTCGCCCAGGGCAATCTCACAGAGACGGTCACGGTGGCCGGAAAAGATGAGATCGCAGTGCTTTCCCGCGACTTCAACCAGACCGTCTCGCACTTGAAAGGCTTGATCGAAGGCGTGTCGCAATCGTCGGAGCAGGTGCTGCGCTTTACGCATGAAGTGTCGGCAGGAATTGAACACGCGACCGAAAACGTAAACCGGATCGGGACGTCAATCAACCAGATTGCCAGCGGGGCCGAGGCACAGGCTACCAGCTCCAAGGACGTCGCCTTGTCCATGAATGACATGGCGGCGGGGATTGTGAAAATTGCAGAGACATCCGCGCATGTGTCCGAAGCGGCGCGCGAGGCATCGGATCAGGCCGAGCAAGGCGCAGCAGTCGTCGAGCAGGCCGTCCGGCAAATGGGCAGCATCGGAGAGGGCACGACCAGAGCGGCTGAAGCCATTGAGCGCTTGAACAGCCGATCCAAGGAGATCGAAGGGATTCTCGATACGATCAGCCAGTTAACCTCGCAAATCAACCTGCTTGCGCTCAACGCGTCGATTGAGGCAGCGCGGGCTGGCGAGCACGGCCGCGGCTTTGCCGTCGTGGCGGGAGAAGTGAAAAATCTGGCGCATCAATCCGAGGAGTCGGCTGCGAAAATCGCGGCGCTGATCGGGGAAATCCAGCAGGATACCCGCCACGCGGTAGAAGTGATGAACACCGGCAATCGCGAGGCGCAGGAAGGCATTTCGATGATCGAAGAGGTGCGGGATATTTTCGCGCATATTTTGGAATCGTCGCGCAATGTTGCCGCCCATATTTTGGAGGTGTCGGCGGCATCGGAGGAAATGTCTGCAGGCTCTGAGCAGGTGAGCGCCTCGGTCGACGAAATGTACAACATTGCCAAGCTTGCCTCGGAAGACGCGCAGAAGGTCGTGGAGGCCACGGCCGAACAGTTGCAAGCCATTCAGGACATTGCCCGTTCGGTCGAGCAGTTGAACACGGTCACGGAGGAGTTGCAGCAGGGCGTAGGCAAGTTCACCTTGTAAGACCTTGTAAGGCTAAAGCCCGTCCCTGGTTAAAGGGGGGATGCCATGTAAGGGATGAGACAGCTCGAAACAGCAGATGGGCATGAGACAGACTGATCGACAATCGGGAGGAGAAGAAACTAATGAAAAAGTGGACAAAAAGAATGATGGCGAGCGCACTCGCTGCAACGATGCTGATGACTGGAACCGGAGCGTTTGCTGCTACTACAGGCGCGCAAACCGGGCAGACCGCAGCAGTGGAAGCGATCAAAAAACAGGAAAACAAACAGTTTGAGTCCCGCCTCGACGAGATTATCGCACGGGGATACATTCTCGTGGGCACACCGGGCGACTACAAGCCGTTCACATATTTGAACCCGAAAACGAACGAATTTGAAGGCTACGACATCGACGCGATGAAAGAGTTTGCGAAAAGCCTTGGAGTAGAAGCGCGCTTCGTGCAAACCTCCTGGCCGACGCTGATGGACGATCTGCTGGCGAACAAATTTGACATCGCGGTCGGCGGCGTGACCCGCAACACCGATCGCCAGAAAAAAGCGCACATGGGCGATCCGTACATCGAGTTCGGAAAAGCTCCGCTGATTCGCGTGCAGGACAAGGACAAGTACAAAAGCCTGGAAGACATCAATAAAAAAGAAGTGCGCATCGGCGTGAATCCGGGCGGTACCAACGAACAGTTCGTGCGCGACCATTTTAAAAACGCTACCGTTACTGTCGTGCAAAACAACCTGGACATCCCTGGCCTTGTCGCCAACGGCACATACGATGTGATGATTACCGACACGATCGAAGCCATGGTGTATTCCAAAGCCGATTCCCGCCTGTACGCGGCTCTGACGGACAAGCCGTTTACCCGCAGCGAAAAAGCGTACATGATTCCGCGCGGCGACTTTATTTTCGCCAGCTATCTCGATGTCTGGATGGACGAAATGAAGCTGCAAGGGAAATTCGACGAGCTGTTCCATAAATGGGTAAAATAATCGCGGTGCCGGGTATGAAAGCGCGATGACGGAAGAAAGCAGTCCTGTCTGGATGATCCGGGCAGGGCTGCTTTTGTTTTTGCAGTTAACGGAGGTATGTTTCTGCGCCAATCTGTTGAGACTAGAGGAAAATGGGCACAAATGCCGTTTGCAATTTTACAGGATGCATGGTACGATTACAGCTATGTTCTTTGTGGGGTGCTTATGTACAATCGGAGATAAAAGGGCATGTTCCGGCTGTAAGGAATAGTGCCCTTTTTTAGTGAGGATTTTATAGAAGAAGGTAAAGTAAAAGGAGACTGACGTTCATTGACTACATTTTATGATTTTGGTTTGCATCATTCTGTTGTAAGAGCGCTTGGCAATATGGGATTCGAAGAGGCGACTGCGATTCAGGAGCAAACCGTTCCTGTTGCTCTGCAAGGCCGGGACTTGATCGGACAGGCGCAAACAGGTACAGGGAAAACGGCTGCATTCGGGATTCCGCTGGTGGAACGCCTCGATGAAAACAACGGCAACATTCAAGGGGTTGTCCTGACGCCGACTCGCGAGCTGGCTGTGCAGGTAGCAGAAGAAATCAACAAGATCGCCCAGTTCAAAAACATTTCCGCGCTGCCGATCTACGGCGGTCAAGACATTACCCGCCAGATCAAGGCGCTGAAAAAGCGTCCGCAAATCATCGTGGCAACGCCGGGCCGTTTTATGGACCATATGCGCAGAAGAACCATCCGCCTCGACGCGATCGAGATCGTCGTCCTGGACGAAGCGGATGAAATGCTGAACATGGGCTTCATTGATGACATCAAGGAAATTTTGCAAGAAGTGCCTGACAACCGTCAAACGTTGCTGTTCTCTGCGACTATGCCGAGAGCGATTCAGGAAATCGCGCAGCAGTTCATGACAGAGCCGGCACTGATTTCCGTCAAGCCGAAGGAAGTCACCGTTCCAAACATCGAACAGCAATATATGGAAGTTGCCGAAAAGCAAAAATTCGACGTGCTCTGCCGCTTGCTCGATATTCACTCGCCTGAGCTGGCGATTATTTTCGGGCGCACCAAGCGTCGTGTAGATGAGCTGTCGGAAGCGCTGACCAAGCGCGGCTACGGCGCTGAAGGAATCCACGGCGATTTGAACCAGGCAAAACGCGACAGCGTGCTGCGCAAGTTCAAGGAAGGCACGATCGAGGTGCTGGTGGCGACAGACGTTGCTGCCCGCGGTCTGGATATCAGCGGCGTAACGCACGTATTCAACTTCGACATTCCGCAAGACTCCGAGAGCTACGTTCACCGCATCGGCCGTACGGGCCGTGCCGGGAAAACAGGTCTGGCGATCACGTTTGTCACTTCCCGCGAAATCGACCATCTGCGTCTGATCGAGCGCGCGACAAACCGCCGCATGGAGCGTCGTTCGGTGCCGACGATGGCAGAAGCGTTGGAAGGCCAGCAGCGTTTGACCGTGGAGAAAATTTTGGAGGCGTCCGGCCGCGAAGACTTGAGCGCCTACAAAACATTGGCGGAGCAATTGCTGGAGGATATTGATTCTGTGACGCTCGTGTCTGCTGCCCTCAAGCTGCTGACCAAAGAGCCGGATATGACTCCGGTTCGCCTGACCGAAGAAGCGCCTCTGCGCGTAGGCAAGAAAAAGACGTTCCCGAAAGGAAAAGGCGGATACGGCTCTGGCTCCGGCTTCGGCGGCAAACGCCCACCTCGCCCGCGCAGCGGCGAGTTCCGTCCTCGCAGTGGCGATTCCCGCCCGCGCGGCGGCGAGTCCCGCTCCCGCAGCGGCGAGTCCGCAGGAAGACCATATAACAAACAGCGCTAAGCGCTACCGATAAGGAAAAGCCGATGCAATGGTGATTGCGTCGGCTTTTTTTGCATGCAAGAAAGAAATAGAGAATGAGGGATATTTTGGTAAAAATTCCTCTTGAATTTAAAGCCAATCATTGTCAAAATGGATTCCAGTCAGAATGACTAATAATCGTATAAGGTGGCAGAATCTCCATGGAAAACAGGCATGTCATAGCGTAAATTCTGATACTGATACCTGCGGTAGTTTCCGTTTACTTTTGGTTTAATCCCAAGAGTTTAATACCCCCGGGATATCAATTGGCCGTTGATGGTTACGTCATTTCTAAGACATTAATGTCTATCTTCGCTATGTACACACTTTCAAAACTAGGATACTTCATTCTGAACAAAAAGGATTAGCTGGTTAGCCAATCCTTTTTGTTTGTTACTTGGGGATCACTTTGCGTCGATTAGTTTGTATTCACCGAATTTCGGATTTTTAACAACATAGGTGTTACTAGAGACGACTTTTCCAGTGACCAGGTCAATCATTTCCCTAGTCCCCTCTTCAACGCTATATTTCACTCTGTATCCCATATATACAGTTTTATTGGCAGGGACATTTAATGTGTAGCCAACAGTGCTACTAATGGAACCGCCTACGGTAACGGGTATTCCTTTGATATTACCCGACACACTGGGAGAGAATGTGACAGATTCTTGAGTCGAGGTCAATGCGGAAACGGGAAAAGTGATGAAGGTGGAAAGAGAAGATTTTTAAGGAAAAGAGACTTCGGCTCTGCGGAGCGGAAGTCTTTTTTTTAGCCGTTATTAAGTTTTGGCAACAATGAGAACGACAAATTCGCGCTTTGATTTTGTTGTGACGCGTATGTAAACGCTTTATATTTGAGGTGTGCACATTATCTGTTTAATCATGTCAACATTTTTATAGACAGGGTAAAGGAGGGTCCAGTATGGAGAACTTGGCGACAAAGAACCAATCTTCCGGCGGTGTGCGAGTCTCGGTACAAAAATTTGGGCGGTTTCTCAGTGCGATGGTGATGCCGAACATCGGCGCGTTTATCGCCTGGGGACTGATTACGGCGTTGTTTATCCCCACGGGGCGATGGCCTAATGAGGAACTGGCCAAGTTGGTTGTTCCAATGATTACGTATCTGCTACCGCTTTTGATCGGATACACGGGTGGGAAAATGATTCACGATGTACGTGGCGGTGTCATAGGGGCCGTTGCCACAATGGGGATTATAGTTGGATCAGACATCCCGATGTTTTTGGGAGCAATGATAATGGGACCTCTCGGTGGTTGGATCATGAAAAAAGTGGACCAACTACTTGAAGGCAGAATTCGTTCTGGTTTTGAAATGCTGATTAACAATTTTTCGGCGGGAATAATTGGGGGGGTGCTTGCGATAATAGCATTCCTAGCGATTGGTCCGGTCGTGACTGGTCTTAGCAAAGCACTCGCTTCCGGTGTTCAAGTGATTGTGGATGCAGGATTGCTGCCGCTCGCAAGCATTTTAGTCGAGCCGGCGAAGATGCTGTTTTTGAACAATGCAATTAACCACGGTATTTTTAGTCCGATTGGACTGGAAGAGTCAGTGAGAACAGGGAAATCAATTTTTTTCCTCATGGAGACAAATCCAGGGCCTGGCTTGGGAATCCTATTGGCATATTGGCTGGCAGGGCGCGGCAACGCCAAGCAGTCGGCGCCAGGTGCGGTTATCATTCACTTTTTCGGTGGTATTCACGAAATTTACTTCCCTTACATCTTGATGAATCCGCGCCTCGTTTTGGCGGCAATAGGCGGCGGAATGGCAGGGGTCTTCACCTTCACGCTGCTTGGAGCAGGACTGGTGTCATCGCCATCGCCAGGTAGCATTTTCGCTCTCAGTGCAATGGCTCCGCGGGGCGGCTTGCTGCCAGTGTTGGCAGGGGTTGTTGCAGCGACAGTCGTTTCCTTCGTCATCGCGGCTGCATTGCTGAAAATGGGCGGCAAGTCCGATGAGGACGAGTTGGAAAAAGCGACGGAAAAAATGCAGGAACTGAAAGGCAAAAAGCAACCAGCAGCAGAAGGAGAAGAGGTAGCGGCGGCGAAAGCAGTGGTGGCTGCCGATGTGAAAAAAGTAGTCTTTTCTTGCGACGCTGGTATGGGCTCCAGCGCAATGGGGGCGGCATCCCTGCGCAAAAAGTTCAAGGATGCCGGACTTGGCGAGATCACGGTTATCAACACCGCGATCAACGACATTCCTGATGATGCCGACATCGTCATTACGCACAAGTCGCTGACAGAGAGAGCGCGGGCAAAAGCACCGTCTGCCGAGCACATCTCCATTGATAACTTCTTGAATAGTCCGGAGTATGACAAGTTGGTCAAACGGCTGGGGTAAAAGGGGATCAACGCTAGTGAAAGCTAGCGTTTTCCCTCTTTGGCGTTAAGGAGGGAGCAAGGGCATGCATGTATCCTCACGGCAGCGATCGATCATGGAAATTTTATTGCAGGAGAAAAAGGGCATAACCGTAGCGCAGATCGCCGAGCGAATCGGCGTGAGCACGCGAACCGTCCACAGGGAGCTGGACGCCCTCGACCCGCTGTTTGCCGAAAGCGGTCTGGAACTGGTGCGCAAGACGGGGGCCGGGGTAGAGGTTGTAGGCACACCCGAGCAAAAGCTGGCGCTGAAAATGTCTGTCCTGCACCAGACGACGACGGAGTTTACCGCCGAGGAACGCAAGGCGATCATCCTCTGCTCCCTGCTGGCAGCCACAGAACCCGTCAAGTTGATTTCGCTGGCGATTGATCTGAAGGTAACGACCGCCACGATCAGCCACGACCTGGACGATCTCGAGGAACTGCTCGGCCGTTACGACCTGACCTTGCTGAGAAAGCGAGGATACGGAGTCGAGCTGCTGGGAAACGAGGCGTCCAAAAGAAAGGCGATCAGCCGTTTGATTGCCGAGCATCTCGATGACCACGAGCTGATCGGGATTATTAAGGAAAACATTCAAAACAAATCTTCGCGGGACATGGACTCGATTTCCCGGCGGCTTTTGTCACTGATCGACCGGGAAAAGCTGATGAAGGTGGAAAATGCCCTGAGCCACCTCGAAGCCGAGCTGCCGTATCCGCTCGCGGACAGCGCCTATATCGGCCTGGTCGCGCATTTGGCACTGGCGATGGAGCGGATTGAAAAAGGCGAAAAGATTCGCTTCGACGAGCATACGCTGAGCGAGCTGGCGGGAACCCCCGAATACGTCGTCGCCAAAAACATCATGGAACGGCTGCAGCACATCTTTCAGATGGAGATTCCGCAGGATGAAATCGGCTATATTACGATGCATTTGCGTGGAGCGAAGCTGCGGCAGTCCCCCGAGGACGCCGTCTGGCCGGAAAATACCGAGCTGGCCGCCTTGACCGCACGCTTCATTGCCCTGTGCGAAGAGCGTCTGGGGCTTTCGCTGCGGGAGGACACGTCTTTGTTTCACGGCCTGCTGACGCATCTGGAGCCGGCGCTGTACAGGCTCAGGCGTCAGATGGAGATTCACAATCCGATCCTCGGCCAGATCAAGCAAAACTACCCGGAGCTGTTTACGGTGGCGAAGGAGGTGGTGGCGGTCCTCCTGCCTGAGCTGCAAGTGCCGGAGGAAGAGGTTGGCTATCTGGTCATGCATCTGGGGGCAGCGCTGGAGAGGGGGCGGCTGGAGCACCATCGCTATCGCGCACTGGTCGTCTGCTCCAGCGGCATCGGCTCGTCGAAGATTTTGGCGACGCGCATCAAAAAGGAAATTCCCGAGATCGTCAGCTTGCGCAACTTGTCCATGTTTGATCTGGGCAACGTGCCGCGCAGCGACTACGATCTGATTATTTCCACCCTGCCGCTGGCGCTCGACCCGGCAGAATACGTAGTCGTCAGCCCGCTGCTGCCGCAGGACGACATTCAAAAAATCAAGTTTCATCTGCACAACCGCCCGGTCCAGGTGGGGGCGGCGAAAAAGGAAAGCAAAATTGTGCCGCCTGGCAGGCAGTCGCAGGAGCAGTTGAAGGCGATGCAGCTCTATGCCACTTACGCCAATCAAATTCTCGATGGCTTATGGGGACAGCGCGTCAGTAACAGCCAGCACGATATGCCAGCTCTTTTGCGGGACATTTGCACAGAGCTGGAAAAACGGGAAACCGTCCTTGCGGCAGAGGCGGTCGTCGAGCAATTGATCGCACGCGAAAAGCTCGGCGGGCTAGGCATCCCCGGCACGTCCATGGCGCTGTTCCACGGCAGAAACGAGGCGGTGCAGAAAGCGTCGTTCACTTTTCACCGCCTGGAGCAGCCCGTATTGCTTCGCTCGATGGATGAAGAGGAGATGCAGGTTGACCTGCTGCTGCTTCTGCTGGGGCCAAAGGAAGTGCCCAAGGAAGGGCTGGAGGTGCTCAGCGAGGTCAGCTCACTTTTGATCGAGGAAGACATGCAGAACTTGTTGCAGACAGGAGAACCACAGCGCATTGCTGATTATATAGCAGGCAGGCTATATGCCTTTTGCCTGAAAAAGACAGGATGGGAGAGAACAAAATGAAAAACATACTGACCACAGAGAAAATCATGCTGAATGCAAAGGCAGCGAACAAGGAAGAAGCGATCAGACTGGCAGGCGAGCTGCTGGTTCGCGCCGGACACGTGACGGCTCAATACGTGGAAAAAATGCTGGAGCGCGAAGAGCTGGCGACCACCTACATCGGCAGCGGCGTAGCGATCCCGCACGGAACGAACGAAGCAAAGGCAGAGATCCAATCCACCGGAATCTCGGTTGTGCAGGTGCCGGATGGCGTCGATTTTGGCGAAGGGAATACGGCGTACCTATTGGTCGGGATTGCGGCAGTAGGCGATGAGCATCTGGAGGTGCTGTCCAATATCGCCATCCTTTGCTCTGAGGAAGAAAACGTGAAGCGGATCGTCCAAGCCGCTACAGCAGAAGAAATCATGGCGATGTTCACCGAGGAGGTGTAGTCGCTCATGCTGGCAGTCCATTTCGGAGCAGGCAATATCGGGCGCGGTTTCATCGGGCAACTGTTGAGACAGGCAGGCTACGAGGTTGTGTTTGTCGATGTGAACACAGCGCTGGTCGACGAGCTGAACCAGAGAAAAATGTATCACGTGCAATTGGCAACAGCAGGAAATCCCCAGTCGGTCGTGGAAGGAGTGCGGGCGATTCACGGGCAGGATGTCGAAGCTGTCGCTGCTGCTATCGCTTCCGCCGATCTGGTGACTACGGCTGTAGGGCCAAACGTCCTCGGGCCGATTTCGGGAGCGATTGCGGCAGGCATTGCGAAGCGACTGGCAGACAATCCGCGTCCGCTCAATGTAATCGCCTGCGAAAACATGATTGGCGGGAGCGCCAAGCTGAAGGAGCACGTTTTCGCGGGGCTCTCCGCAGAGCTGCAGGCACAGGCGACGGAGTTGATCGGTTTCCCGAATGCGGCGGTAGACCGCATCGTGCCGATCCAGCAGCATGAAGACAAGCTGTTCGTTGTGGTAGAGCCGTTTTTCGAGTGGGTCGTGGACCGTTCGCAGTTAGTAGGAGACGTGCCGCAGATCGAAGGCGTCACCTATGTAGACGATTTGGCTCCGTACATCGAGAGAAAGCTGTTTACCGTCAATACCGGCCATGCCGTGATTGCGTATCTCGGCTATCAGTTGGGATTGAAAACGATTGATGAAGCGATGCAAAACGAGAAGGTGGCGAAGGCTGCGAGAGGCGCCTTGCAGGAGACAGGAGCGCTTTTGGTAGCCAAGTACGGCTTTGACGAGCAGGCGCATGCGCAGTATATCGAGAAAATATTGGCGCGCTTCACGAATCCGCTGCTCTCGGACGAAGTGGTCCGGGTAGGGCGTTCGCCGCTGCGCAAGCTGTCCCGCCACGATCGGCTGGTAGGCCCTGCGCTGGAATGCATGGAGAGAGGAATCAGTCCCGAGCATTTGGGGTTGGCGATTGCCGCAGCGCTGTTGTTCGACTCGCCAGAGGACGAAGAAGCGGTGCGCATCCAGTCAGACTTGAAACTGTTCGGGTGGGAATATGCGTTGCACAACAACACGGGCATTCCGGCAGGCCATCCGCTGGAGGAAGTGGTGCGCAGACAAGCCCGGCTGATGCAGGAGTGGACCAGTACCAAGTAAAGAAAGGTGGGTGCAAGGAATGTCCCAAAAAATCGTAGGGGTAAAAGCTTCCGCAGGGGTAGCCATCGGCAAGGCGTTTTTGCTGACCGCTCCTGACATGCAAATCAAGACGGTAGCGGTAGAAGATGCTGCCAGTGAGATTCATCGTTTCGAGGAAGCGCTGGAACGGGCGAAGGCAGACTTGCAGCAAATTGCGCTGCGCGTGGAAAAAGAGATGGGCGCGGAGCAGGCCGACATTTTCAGAGCCCACCTGCTTGTCTTGGAGGACCCTGAGCTTGTCGACACCGTAAAAGACAAGATTACACAAGAAATGACGAACGCAGAAAGCGCCCTGCACGACGTCGCGCAGGCGTTTATCGGCTTGTTCGAACAGATGGACAACGATTACATGCGCGAGCGGGCAGCCGACATTCGCGACGTGACGAAGCGTGTCCTGGCGTATTTGCTTGGAGTGAACTTTTTTCATCCCGGCTCTTTGACAGAGGAAGTCATCATTGTGGCGGAGGATTTGACTCCGTCGGACACGGCGCAGCTTGACCGCCGCTATGTAAAAGGCTTCGTGACCGACATTGGCGGACGCACTTCGCACTCCGCGATCATGGCGCGTTCCCTGGAGATTCCGGCCGTGGTCGGGACGCAGACGATCACAAGCGCGGTTCAGCCGTCTACACTCGTTATTTTGGACGGGCATGAAGGCGTGGTCATCATCGACCCGAGCGAGGAAGAGATCGCGCTCTATACGAGGAAGCAGGCGGAGTACGCCGAGCAAAAGGCCGAGCTGGAAAAGCTGGTCCACAACCCGACCATTACGGCAGATCAGCATCACGTGGAGCTGGCGGCCAATATCGGAAGCCCGGCCGATGTGGCAGGCGCGCTCGCAAACGGCGCAGAAGGGGTTGGCCTTTTCCGCACCGAGTTTTTATACATGGGACGGGATGATTTCCCGACAGAAGAAGAGCAGTACCTCGCCTACAAGCAGGTGCTCGCGGGCATGGGCGACAAGCCTGTCGTCATCCGCACGCTGGACATCGGGGGCGACAAGCACCTCTCCTATCTGGACATGCCGGAGGAGATGAATCCGTTCCTCGGCTATCGCGCGATCCGGCTGTGTCTCGACAGACAGGAGCTGTTCCGCACGCAACTGCGCGCCCTGCTGCGGGCGAGCGCGCATGGCAATCTGAAGATCATGTTTCCGATGATAGCGACGCTGGAGGAGTTCCGCGCGGCCAAAGCGATCCTGGAAGAAGAGAAGCAGGGCTTGCAAAACAGCGGAGTCGCTGTATCCGATCGCATCGAAGTGGGTATCATGATTGAGATCCCTGCTGCCGCCATGATGGCAGATGTATTCGCGCGGGAAGTAGACTTTTTCAGCATCGGAACCAACGACCTGATTCAATATACGATGGCAGCGGATCGAATGAACGAACGGGTAGCCTACCTGTACCAGCCGTATCACCCTGCGGTCCTGCGGCTGTTGCGCAACGTCATCGAGGCAGGGCACAGCCAAGGCAAATGGGTAGGGATGTGCGGAGAAATGGCAGGCGATCCTGTTGCCGTACCGATCCTTTTGGGACTCGGCCTCGACGAGTTCAGCATGAGCGCGAGCAGCATTTTGCCAGCCCGCAAGCAGATTAGCCAGTTGAGCCGGGAGGAAATGGCAAAGCATATCGACGCGATTTTGCAGATGAGCACATCCGCGCAGGTAGAAGCGTTTGTCAAAGAAACAATTTTGCAAGAAGACATCTAAGGAGGCACAACAGGATGGTGGAGAAGAAAATTGTAGTCCAATTGCCGCACGGCTTGCATGCGAGACCGGCAGCTAATTTTGTGAAGATGGCCACGTCCTTTTCCAGCGAGATCAAGATCGTCAAACAGGAAAAGACGGTCAACGGAAAGAGCATCATGGGCATCATGGCTTCGGCGATCGCCAAAGGGGAGGAAATTACCCTGATTGCCGATGGCGTAGACGAGAACGAAGCGATTGCGGCGCTGGAAAAAGTGTTGCTGTCGCAAGAAGGATAAATTCCGGAAAAACCCCCTGTCAGAAAGGGGGTTTTTCTTTTGACACAAAGCAAAGCGCTTCGTGACAGCAAGCTTGCTTTCTTCAAGAGTGCGCTCCGTTGCCTTGCTGCCGTGACGCGCGTCGAGGCGTGAGCCGCTTCTGCTCTCGCTGTTCGACCAGCATCCGCTCCATCTGGCGGCGCACAGGCTCTGCGGAAGGATTGGCATAGGCAGGTGCGGCGAGATTGCGCATTTCAGATGGATCTGTGCTGAGATTGTACAATTCGTATTCGGGTTCGATGGCCGGGGAAGACTCGGCAGGTGATGGGGGCACCGCGAAGTAACGAGAGTATTTCCACAACTCCCGGTGTCCATGTCCAGCAGACGGCAGGCAGGCTATGACGGTTTCGATCCGGTTCGGCTCGATGACGGAGTGATAGGGCTGGCCGAACAGGCTGATCTGGTGCTGTCCTTTTGTCACATCATCCTCCGACATGAAGTATAGCGGCCCGGTATCGCTTGCGTCTGTTTCGCCGTTGCCGAGAATCAGCGCAGAGAAATCTTTTCCCGCAAGCGGGCGGACTTCGCTGTGAGTCAACTGCAATTCTGCGGAAATGGCCGCCACATCCGCATGGGCACAGCCGAGCAGGGTCGGGAGGATATCCACATGGCTGGTCAGCATTTCGGTAGACAGAGGCTGTGGAAAAAGCAGCGGATTGTGGATGATGAGCGGGAGGTGAATCGCTTCCTCGTAGGCGCAATACCATTTTTGATGGAGCCCGCCGTGTGCCCCCAGCAGTTCGCCGTGGTCGGATGTGAACAAAATCAATGTTTCCGGGTAAAAGGACGTTGCCGTCAATGCTTGCAGCACGCGCATGATCTGTTGATCGGCATTTTTTTGCAACTGGTAATACAAGCGGCGGTAAAAAGGCTCGTCTGAGATCGGCTGGAACGCTTGTGGATAAACCTCGCGATAGCTCGCCTGGCAGCGCGGCTTTGTCTCAAGCGATTCGTGCCGGGTCGGAGGCGGAGCGATTGCGGGCACGGATGGCTCTACTTCAAAGCGAAAAAGCGGAACTTGTGCCGAGATATCCCCATAGAGGGCGATATCGTGTGGATTGACAAAAGAAGCGACGATGAGCCACGGCTGGTACGTCTCCGGGCGTGTGAGCCGACTTTTTTCCTGATCGAGCCAACCGAGCAGGCTGACAACCTCGCTGCCGTACACCACGTCCCGGCCGTTTACGCCGATGGCGGCTGACGAGCCTGAATTGTGCGGGGCTCTGCCGTGCGGCTCAGGGCCGATCCAGCCGGAAAAGCCGTAGTCGTTTAACCGATTGGCGAGCCAGTACAGGCGCTCCTTTTCCGGGTCGGGCATGCCTGTGCCGGAATCGTAGCTCAGGATGGGCAGGTGCGTGCCCGGTACCCAAATATCGCGATCGGATATGTGCCATTTGCCTTTGTAATACGTGCGGTAGCCGAGAGCGCGGAAGTAGTCGCCCATGGTAGGCACGGTGTTTGGATCGAGCCAAAACATGTCGCTGTCAGGGGAGCTTTTGGCGGCGCCGCTCGTCTGGGTGACGCCGTGCAGGGACGGGTACTGCCCGGTAAACAGCGTGGCCCTGCTGGGACAGCAGGCTGTCGCGCCTGCGTAGTGGCGCTTGAACTCCAGGCCGTGGCTGCGCAAAAAAGAATGAGCGGGAAGCTCTGCATCGCGCCATGCCCGCACAGAGGCTTCCTCGTAAGCGGGCGGATAGCGCTCCTGATCGACAATTATCAACAGGATGTTCGGACGGGTTTGAAAAAAGCGACTCAACATATGGACGCCTCCAGGTGAGATGTTCACACTGTTATCAACATATGGGGATAAGCTTTGTCCTTATCCACAAAAAAACGCCTGGCTGCGCACCAGGCGATGATGGGTTCTCCACAGGCTAGATCAGCATGTAGGACAGCGCGGATAACAGGATCGAGGTAATGGACATGGCGATCAGCGGCTTTGCCGCTTTTGAGCGCAGGGCACGCAGGTTGACGTTCAGTCCGAGACCGACCATCGCCATGGTCAGCACGAAGGTGGTCAATTGGGCCACTCCGGCGTTGAAGGCGGCGGAGACAGGAATGTGCTTGCCGAGCACGTAGCTTCCGAACAGGCTCATGACCAGAAAGCCGATCAAAAACCAGGGAAACTCGATTTTGGCTGCGCCTTGCCTTTTCCCGCTGCGCTTCATCCAGAACATCAAGAGAAAACAGAGCGGGACCAGCAGGAGCACGCGTCCCAACTTGGCCAACAGTCCCATTGCCAGGCCGTCCTGCCCGGCAGGCGCGGCCGCGAGTGCGACGTGGGCGATTTCATGCAGGCTGATGCCCGACCACATCCCGTAATCGACGGCAGTCATAGGCAGAAAAGGGCGCAGGACGGTGTAGGCGATTGCGAAAACGGTTCCGACGAGCGCGATGATGCCTACGCCAATGGCGGTATCTTCGTCTTTGGCCTGGATGATCGGCGAGACGGCAGCGATGGCCGCTGCTCCGCAGACTCCGGTTCCTACGCCGAGCATGAGCGAGAGCGAGGTGTCGGCTTTCAGCCATTTGGCGATCAGCATGGTGAGCGCGGTGGAAAAAACGATGACTCCTGCGTCGTAGACAAGCAGTCCAAGTCCTTGATGCAAAACGACGCCCATATTCAGCTTCAGTCCGTACAAAATGATGGCGAGCCGCAGCAAACGCTTGGCGGAAAATTGAATCCCTGACCGCAGCGGCTCCGGATATCCCCAAAACTGGCGATAGGCCACGGCGATCAGGATGGCACAGGCCAACGGTCCGACCCGGTCAAAGCCGGGAATGTAAGCTAAGCCGTAACCCAGTAGCGCGATGACAAAGGTGAAGGCGACACCGCCGAGCCAGAAGGAAACAGGGGCAGGTATGTTGTGAGGCTTGCTTTCAGCTTTGACAGATGCCTGGTCGTTGTCGTTCAATGGCGCGCTTTCATGCAGCGGGGAGGCCATTGCGATCACTCCTCGAACGGATTTGACAACCAAAGCATAAAACAACTATAACAATAAGAAAAATAAATCATTGCTATGATGATGATAAGTAAAAGCGTATAGTTGTTGGAAAAAGAAGAGGGGGATGCTGCATGGATCAGCAACTGCGCGTATTTGTCACGGTCGCAGACAGGCAAAACTTTTCGCGGGCCGCCGAAGAATTGCACATGACACAGCCAGCCGTCAGCCAGTACATTCTCTCGCTGGAGCGGGCGATCGGGACGAAGTTGCTGGAGCGCAGCAACAAGTACGTCAGGTTGAACAAGGCGGGGGAGATCGTTTACCATCATGCCCGGGAAATTTTAGGGCTGTACACGCGCATGCAGAGCCTGGTCGACGACTTGATGAACACGCCGAGTGGGCATTTGACGATTGGCGCCAGCTACACGTATGGAGAGTATGTCCTTCCTCACGTGATCGCGAGGCTGCGCAAATTCTACCCTTTGATTACGCCGACGATCACGATTCACAATTCGACCGTCATCGCTGACCTGGTAGCGACCCGGCAACTGGATGTCGGGATCGTGGAGGGGGAGTACGTGAACGAAAAAATGTGCATCGAGCCGTTTGCCGACGATCGCATGTACGTGATCGTCTCCCCGCAGCATCGGCTGGCAGGCAAGGAGAAGGTTGCGGTCAGCGAGCTGATGCAGGAGACGTGGATTGTGCGGGAGGAAGGCTCCGGGACGCGGGAGGCGGCGGAAAAGATGTTTCGCCAGCTCAAATTCCAGCCGCAGAAGCGAATGGAGTTCGGCAGCACACAGGTGATTAAGGAATCGGTAGAAGCGGGCCTCGGGATCAGTCTCTTGTCCTATTGGGCGATCCGCAAAGAGCGCCAGTTGGGGACGCTCTGTACCTTGAAAGTAGCGGGCACGCCCGTGACGCGGGATTTTTCCCTGGTGACGAAATCGAACGAGTTCCAGACGAGAGCGTTGGAGATTTTCATGGATCTGATTCGCTCGCACGTGCCGGAGGGATCGCACGTCTGAAACGCGTCTAAAGCAGGCAAGCGGCGCAGTCTGCCAGACGCGCCGCATTTTTGGGAGGTGGGCATTCTCGGTCATGCCAAGATGCGAGTAACGCGCCTGGCGGTTTGTTTTTGCTTGCTGCCTTGTTGCCTGCGGTCATGCTTTCCCGGCAGGGGGCGTGGCGAGCGTCAGGCGGAAGGTAGTGCCCGCCGGACTGCTCTGCACCAGCTCTACCTCGCCGCCATGCGCCCTGGCGAGCAGGCGGCAAATCGTCAGGCCAAGCCCGAGGCCGTGCTTTTTCTTCCGCTTGCTGTCCCCCGGTAGTACCGCTCGAAAATGAACGGGGCTTCTTCAGCGGGAATGCCTTTGCCGTTGTCGA
The DNA here is from genome assembly GCF_058788915.1 of Brevibacillus sp. FW301-21C12A. NCBI lineage: Bacteria > Bacillati > Bacillota > Bacilli > Caryophanales > Paenibacillaceae > Brevibacillus > Brevibacillus sp. FW301-21C12A. The sequence continues at coordinate 16,003 of NZ_JBYTBG010000011.1, read as the reverse complement.
TGATGTCGAGGATGAGCTTGTCGGTTTGCCGGGCGACCACTTCGATGCGCGTCGCTGCTGCGGCCACGCTGTTGTTGAGCAAATTCAGCAAAATTTGTTTGAAATGCGCGCTGTCTCCGATCCAGACGATTTCCGGCTGGGGCAGCGTGATTTCGATGGCGGTTTCGGCAAAGGCAGGCAAGGTGCCGACTTGCGCGACGACCTGCTCCAGCAAGCTGGCGAGCTTGATTTCCTGCTTTTCCGCGTAGACAGCGCCTGCCTCCATCGAGGAAAAGTCGAGCAGGTCGTTAACCATCGTCTGCAGCCGCTTTGCTTCATCCATGCTGATCTGCATGAACTCGTCGGCATCGGGGCCTTTGACGACCCCGTCCTTTACAGCCTGTATCATCCCGCGAATCGACGTCACCGGGGTGCGCAGCTCGTGGGAGACTCCGGCCAGCAAGTCTGTGCGCATCCGCTCCAACTGCCCCAGCCGCTTGGCCATGTCAGCGAACGGGGAGACGAGCTGGCTGATCTCGGCTTCTTTGACCCGGGTGGAGTCGGGCAGGGCTGGCTCGTAGTTGCCGGAAGAGATTTGCTCCGCTGCCAGCGCCAATCGGCGAAGCGGCTGCGTAAGCGAACGCGACAGGACGTAGACCAATCGCCCAGCCGCAAAGCGTAATGATCCCGATCGAAACCATGATTGTGATGTACGTATGCACCAGATCGTTGTTGAGGCGGGTGCTGACGTAATACGTTCCCGCCACTGTGTTTTGCTCGTAGTACGGCACCCCGACCCGCAGCCATGTGGAGTCTTTCAGCGTGATGATCTCGCGCGTTTCTTGGCGGATGTCGGCGGGCTGGACAGGGGCAGGCAAGGTGACCGCAGTGCTGGCGAGAGCGAGATTTTCTTCCAGGCTGATCGCCGGCAACGCCGCGCTGTTTGCGGTAGCGTCCGCCAGCTTCACCATTTTTACGGCTACAGGCGCTTTGTCAGAGTCCGCCTCTGTCGCGGGAACTGCGAGTGTCAGCGCCGCTTTCATAAACTTGCCTTCTTTTTCAAGCTGCTTGAGCAGTTCGTCCACGGGGATGCCTTTTTCCTTTGCCATCTGCTCCAGATTAATGACCGGCTGCATTGGCACTTGCATGCCGTCGTTTTGGACGGTAACGGTTTTGGCAGGGAAAGTCGCGACAGCTTTTTGCACTGTGGATTCATCTGCGGCAAATGCAGAGCCTGCCATTGCGGATACGGCCAGAGCGATTACGGACATTGCGAGTTTCTTTTTCATGAAAAATTCCTCCTTGGGGTTTCGGTTTGTTTTTTGTTTGTGCCAGCTTGCGGGCTTGCCCGTCCCGGCTACACAACCAAGATAGCCAGGCCGTGTGTCCGTCAAATGACCGGAATATGGAAAAGTCGTGGAATACCGAAAACGCTTGCATTTTTTCTTGCCTTGTCATACATTAGAAGCAGGAATAAGATCGCAGAATTGGCGTGAATCTTATCCGAACAAGTGAATAGACAACAGGCAAAGGTGCCCTTGAACACGAGTCTTGTTCTTTCGTGTTTAGGCACCTTTTTTTGCGTTTTGAAAAGGGAAGTTGTCTGAAAGGAGTGTGACACGCATGGAAAAACCAATTCGAGCGACGCCGCTTGCGATCCGAATGATTCCCAACGTCGATCCACAATTTGCGGAGAAGCTGAACCTGCCTTCCCATATCCGCAGTGTGGGGATGCTGACATCCACCATTGACGATGTGGGCTATACAGCCATTGATGAAGCGACGAAAAAGGCAGCAGTCGAAGTGATTTACGCCAAGTCGTTTTACGCAGGCTCTGGGCACGCTTCCGGTCCGTTGTCCGGCGAGTTCATCGGGATCATCGGGGGAGCGACGCCATCAGAGGTACAGAGCGGTATTGATGCAGCCGTTGCCTTCATGGAAAGCGGAGCATGCTTTTACTCGTTGAATGAAGAGGGGACGCATGCGTATTACGCACATGTCGTGTCGCGGACGGGCAGCTACTTGTCTGGGCTTGCCGGCATCAGGGAAGGGGAGCCGCTCGCCTATCTGATCGCTCCGCCGCTTGAGGCCATGTACGGGATAGATGCCGCTCTCAAGGCAGCAGATGTACAGATGGTGCAGTTTTTTGGCCCGCCCACGGAAACCAACTTCGGGGGAGCGCTGCTTACAGGAAGCCAATCGGCATGCACCGCAGCAGCCGCTGCCTTTGCCGACGCAGTAAGAAGCGTCGCCCGACAGCCAGTCAAACGATAAAAGGGATTTTCCCTCTTGAAGGGGAGGAAATGTAAATGCGCGCTCATGCATACTCACTGGGCATGATTGAGACGCTGGGCTTGCCCGCGCTCATCGCGGCCGCCGATGCTGCTGCCAAAGCGGCAGACGTCAAGGTCGTTACTTATGAAGGCGCGGATGCAGGGATTGTGACCGTGTACGTAATCGGAGATGTTTCTTCGGTTCAGGCGGCTGTAGACGCTGGCGCTGACGCAGCAAGACGCGTCGGACGGTTGCTGCACTCCCACGTCATCCCGCGTCCTGATGAGAATGTTCCCAAAATGATTAAAAATCTGATGCGTTCGGAAGCGAAGGAAGAAGCCAAGCCACAGCCTGCACAGGCAAAGGCAGAGCCGGCGCTGGCAGAGCAATCGATCAACGACTTGCGCAAGCTGGCCCGCTCGATTGCGGATTTCCCGCTTTCGACCAATGACATCAATACGGCGAAGAAAGAAGACCTGATTCGCCTGATTGAAGAAAAGCAGCAAGGCGGAGGTGACAAAGCCTAATGACACTGGACGCTGATTTGTATTCCATTCAGGAAGTGCGCACGTACCTCGCCCAAGCGAAGGAAGCGCAGGCGAAGCTTGCTACCTACACCCAGGAGCAGATCGACCGGATCATCGCTGCCATGTCCAAGGCTGGCGTAGAGAATGCCGAGCGATTGGCCGCTCTGGCGGTTGAAGAGACTGGCTTCGGAAACGTTCCGGACAAACGGATGAAAAACTTGTTCGCTTCCCAGGATGTGTATGCTTCCATCAAAGATGTGAAGACCGTAGGCATCATTCGCAAGGACGAAGAGAACAAGGTGTGGGAAGTGGCGCAGCCGGTCGGGATCGTGGCTGGTATCGTGCCGTCGACCAACCCGACATCGACCGTTATTTTCAAGTCGATGATCGCGCTCAAGGCGCGCAACGCGATTGTCTTCAGCCCGCACCCGTCGGCAGCCAAATGCACGCTGGAAGCAGCGCGGCTGATGGCACAGGCCGCTGTGCAGGCTGGAGCGCCGGAAGGCTTGATCCATTGCGTTAGCAAGCCGACGCTCCCGGCTACAAACGAGCTGATGAAGCACAAGCTGACCAACGTGATTCTCGCAACAGGTGGTACGCCAATGGTGCGGGCTGCGTACAGCTCCGGAAAGCCTGCTTACGGTGTCGGACCCGGAAACGTTCCGGTCTACATCCACCACAGCGCTGACCTCGCTGCCGCTGCCAAGCGCATTGTGCAGAGCAAGACCTTTGACTACGGCACCATCTGCGCCTCGGAGCAGGCACTAGTGGTTGAGGAAGCGGTCAAGCATCAGATGATTGCCGCTTTGAAGCGCGAAGGAGCGTACTTCCTGGACGAGAACGAGAAGGCAAAAGTAGCCGCCATCATCATGGTGAACGGCTCGCTCAACGCCAAAATCGTCGGCCGCTCCCCGCACGTCATCGCGCAAATGGCAGGCATCTCGATTCCGGCCGAAACGCGCGTGCTGGTGGCGGAAGAGACTGGCGTAGGCAAAGAGTATCCGCTGTCCGTGGAAAAGCTGGCGCCGATTCTCGCTCTCTACACCGTTCAAGGAGACAACGAGGCGTTTGCCCGTTGCCGCGAGCTGCTCACGCACGGCGGCTTGGGCCACACCGCAGGGATTCACGCACAGGATGAAAACATCATCGCATCTTACGGCCAGGCGATGCCGGCTTCCCGCATCCCGGTCAATACCGGAACCACCTTCGGGGGCATCGGGGCCACGACTGGCGTGCAGCCGTCCTTTACGCTCGGATGCGGTTCTTTCGGGAACAACATCACATCCGACAACATCGGTCCCAAGCATCTTTTCAACATCAAGCGCGTCGCTTTCGGCGTAAGAGAAATGCCTGAGTCTGCGCCAGTGCAAGCTGCACAAGCGACAAAGGCAGAGGAAGCCGTGCTGCAAGCAGTCTCTTCGCTGAACGTCGGCTTGAGCCGCGAAGAGATCAAAAACATTATTAAATCGGTTTTAACAGAAATGACGTCGTAAATTAGTAAAAATTTGTCCATATAATTAAGGAGGAATAAAAAAATGGCTGGAGAAATGTCCGCATTGGGAATGGTAGAAACAAAAGGTCTGGTAGGAGCAGTTGAAGCTGCTGATGCAATGGTAAAAGCAGCGAACGTAAAACTGATTGGCAAAGTACACGTAGGTGGCGGTCTCGTAACAGTCATGGTACGTGGTGACGTAGGTGCAGTAAAAGCTTCCACGGACGCAGGCGCCGCTGCTGCCGAAAAAGTAGGCGAGCTCGTATCTGTACACGTCATCCCACGCCCGCACGGAGACATTGAACTGATCCTGCCTAAGCTCGAAGGGTAATCCCCTATGGCAGTTATTACAGAAGCATCTTTGCGAGCCATGCATAAGACAGGCATCCCAAACCCCTTTCTCCTGGAGAAAGGGGATAAAATCACACCAGCAGCGGCAGATTTCTTGAAAGGAAGAGGGATTCAAGTGAAATCTTTTGAAGAACAACAGCAGCAACCTTCCACCAATCAAACTGCCGGGGCCGTACAGGAAATTCCCCTTGGCGTTTCCAATCGCCACGTTCATTTGTCGCCAGCCGATGTAGAGAAGCTGTTTGGCGCAGGACACCAATTGACGCCGATGCGCGATCTGTCCCAGCCTGGCCAGTTCGCTTGCCAGGAGACGGTGACCATCGTCGGGCCAAAAGGCAGCATTCACGGCGTGCGCATTCTCGGACCGGCGCGCGGAGCGACGCAAGTGGAAATCTCCCGCACGGACGGATTTACGCTGGGCGTGCATGCCCCTGTGCGGATGTCTGGAGATATTGAAGGAACACCGGGTCTGGTACTCGTAACAGCAAAAGGCACAGTCGTACTGGACAAAGGTGTGATTGTAGCCAAGCGGCACGTTCACATGTCGCCTGCGGATGCCGAGCAGTTCCAGGTGAAGGACGGCGACACGCTGATCCTTGCGACGCAGAGTGACCGCCCTGTCATCTATCCGGATGTGGTCGTTCGCGTACATCCACAATTCGCGCTCGATTTCCACGTCGATCTGGATGAAGGGAATGCCGCCAATTTGAAAACGGGCGACCGGGTAAAAGTGATCGGCAAAAACGGCCAGTTTTACTCCGGCTAACGGAGGTAGAGCTTTGATGGACATCAGAGAAATGGTGGCATCGATTACGAAAGAAATTTTGCTTTCCATGAATGCAGAAAAGAAACCGGAAGCGCCTCGTGTCCTGTATGTCTTTTGCGACAGCCAGGCACATGAGGCATTCCAGGATCATTTTATCCACCTGAAAAACCACGGGATTTGCCACGACATCCTTTTCCTGGACGGGGAAACTTCCTCCTGGCTGGGGATGCACAAGATCGAATGCGGGGGAGCAGGCAAAATTCTCACAGCGGATGAGTATGCTCCCGCCCCGTTGGAAGTGCCGAAAGATTACGCCGGGATCGTCATTCCGGAGATTGATCTGGACAATGCGGCGCGAATCGCCTCCGGCCTGAAAGGCACGATCAAGGCAGAAATCGTCTTCTCCGCACTGGTGACAGGCAAGTTCGTCATCGCAGGTTCCGACGTGCCGGGCATCAAGCGCGCCGACCGCCGCACCCTGCAAACGTTGACGCTGACGCCAGCATACGACAGGCTGTTCCTGCGTCATGTCGAGGCGATGAAGGAGCTTGGCGTGGAGTTCGTGGAGCAGAAACGCTTGGCTGACCGCGTCGTTTCCAAGCTGAAGTCCCAACTGCAAAAAGCAGAGGCAAAGCCTGAGCAGCCGACCTTGACGGCCTTGGACGAGGCAGAAGCGGTGTTCTCCGGCAAGCTGCTGACGGCTGACTGGATCAAATCCCAGCCGGAGTTGCGGGATACGACCTTGCATGTGAAAAAAGGAGCGATTGTCTCTCCGCTGGCTTACGACAGCATGAGAGAGCGCGGCATTACGGTCAGCTATTTAGGAAAAGGGTGATCGCATGTTTTTGGGAAAAGTGATCGGCAGCGTTTGGGCAACCCAAAAGGAAACCGGCATGGAAAATCTCAAGCTGATGGTTGTCCAGCCCATTGACTGGCGCGGCGAAGAGAGCGGGCAAACCGTCATCGCAGCAGACCGGATCGGGGCAGGGATCGGCGAGCAGGTCATCGTCTCGCGCGGGACGCCTGCCCGTATCCTTTTTACTGGCAACAGCGTGCCGATCGATGCGATCATCGTGGGCATCGTCGATTCGTTTGAGGTGCCGGGTGCCGCAGGAGGAGAGGGATAGCGATGGAACAGGAACGTTCACGGGTCATACAGGAATTTGTCCCAGGGAAACAGGTCACGTTGGCTCATGTGATCGCAAACCCTGACCCTATGCTCTATACCAAGCTGGGGATCAAGGAGGCCGGAGCGATCGGCATTCTGACCCTGACACCGACAGAAACGGCCATTATTGCTGCCGACATCGCAACGAAGGCAGCAGGTGTCGAGCTTGGGTTTCTCGATCGTTTCACAGGTTCACTGATTGTCGTGGGGGATGTCTCTGCTGTAGAGATGGCAGTGGACGCGGTCAATCAGGTGCTGAGCGAAAAACTGCGGTTCACACCGGCATTGGTGACGAAATCATGACAGGCCGTGTCATGATTATCGGGGCCATCGAAGCGGGCAAGTCTTCTCTGGTCAAAGCGCTGTTCAACGATGAACAGCCGGCCAGGAAGACGCAAGCGCTGGAATATCGGGACTGGGTGATCGACACGCCGGGCGAGTACAGCGAAAATCCGATGTTTTACCGCACCCTGATGGCAACCGCGCTGGAGGCGACCATCGTGGTGATGGTCCAGGATGCCACACGCGAGCGCAACTACTTTCCCCCGGGCTTCGCGCACGGCTTTCCCCAAGCGTGCGTAGGAGTCATCACCAAGGTAGATCACCCCGCTGCCGATGTGCAACGAGCGGAAGGCTTTTTGCGCCAGTCGCTGGGCGACGCGCGAATTTTTCGGACGTCCTCCTACACCAGTGAGGGAGTGCCGGAATTGCGCGCGTATTTGCAAGAAATGGTAAGCGAATAAGCCTCTTTCCGCCGTAGCGAGTCTGTGAGAAAATGAAGGCAATATCAACTCCTAGCAGGTGAAAAGAGGTTCGCATGCAATCCATACGGGAACTGTGCAAAGCGTCTACGATATTGAGTGAGGACGACATCCAGATCGTGGAGGACCTCGCTTCCAAATTGCAGATTTTTGCCGATCTGTCGCAGGCAGACATGTTCATCGACTGCCCGACAGTAGACCGAAGTGCTGCTTTGGTGGTCGCGCAGGCCAAGCCTAGCACCGCGCGATCCATGTACAGCGGCTCCGTCGTGGGGCATCTGGCGACCGCGATCAACGAGCCTGCTGTCATGTACTGCCTGACTACAGGAAAGCCGGTGATCGGGTCGAGAGGTGTCTCGCAGGAGCAGGTCGTCATGCGTCAAAGCGTCGTGCCGATTACAAACGCCGAGGGCAAAACGATCGGGACGCTGATTACCGAGCAGGATATTTCCAAGCAGGTCGAACAAGAAAAAAATGTCGAGATGCTCAAGGAAACGACCGAACATCTGAGCGAGACGCTGATTCAGTTCGCAGTGCCTGATATGCCGATTTCTTCACTTTTGCATGAAGGCATGATTTTGTTTGACCAGAGTGGGATCATCACCTACGCCAACGGGCGCGCCCACAAGCTGCTCTCCTTGATCGGCTTTGAGAGACCGGACAAGGGCGTGAGCATCGAACGCATTTTTTCCTGGCGAGTTTCCCCGGAAAACTTCGTGCGTCACGGGGGCTACATTCAGGATGAGTTGTCAAAAGGAAAGCATTTTATCATGATGAAAGCGGTTTCGTCCGTGCGCAAGCTCGACATCATCGGAGGCATCATCTTGCTCCGGGACATTTCGGACATCCGCGAAAAAGAAAAGCAGTTGATGATTAAGTCGGCTGTCATCAAAGAGATTCACCATCGCGTGAAAAACAATTTGCAAACGATCGCAAGCCTGCTGCGCCTGCAAATGCGGCGTTCGCAGTCGAACGAGATCGAGAAAGTCTACCGGGAAAGCATCAACCGGATCAACAGCATCGCCATTATTCACGAATATTTGGCGCAGGACGGTCTGGAGCAGATCGACTTCAAAGAGATTTTAACCAAAATATCGAAAATAATCGTCTCTTCCATGAGACGTTCAGAGCAAGCTATACACGTCGTCGTGACGGGAGAATCCGTGTACCTGCCGTCCAACAAGGCGACATCCTTTGCCCTAATCGTCACGGAGCTGATTCAAAACTGCATGATCCACGGATTTCGCGAGCTTCATGAAGGGCGAATCTCCATTGCGCTCGTCTCGAAGGAGGATTTCGTCAGCCTGTCTGTCACGGATGACGGGGTGGGCATTGAGGACATGGAGCATATTCTCAAAAAAGGTCACCTTGGCTTGAAAATCGTCGACACGCTCGTCAAGGAAGACCTGGAGGGAACGATGCATTTCCGCAACACAGGCAACGGAACGGAAGTTACCATTCTCTATCCGATCCAGAAGGAGGATGAAGATGACACAGCCAAAGATTATGGTGGTTGACGACGAGCCGATCATTCGCATGGATTTGCGCGAGATGCTGGAAAACGAAGGCTATCAGGTTGTGGCCGAGGCGAAAAACGGGGAAGAGGCGGTCGAACTCGCTCATCGTCACAAACCCGACCTCATTATCATGGATGTGAAAATGCCTGGCCTTAATGGCATCAAGGCAAGCGGGATTATCCGCTCCTTTTCGGACTGCTCCATCCTTCTTTTGACCGCGTACAGCCAGAAGGAACTGGTGATCGATGCGCGGAAAGCCGGAGTGACGGCTTATCTGGTAAAGCCCGTATCCGAGGATGACCTGATTCCGGCTGTGGAGATCGCGCTCAGCCAAAAGGAAAAAGTCGTGTCGTTGAAGAAAGATATTAGCGATCTGAAACAGAAGATCGAGGATCGAAAATGCGTGGAAAAGGCCAAAGGCAAACTGATGAGCGCACTCTCCCTGGAGGAAGAGGCCGCTTACAAATGGATGCAGCAAGTAAGCATGCAACGGCGCATGCCGCTTGTGAAGCTCGCCGAGGAAATTCTCGCCGGCGAGGAAACGCTGTTTTCCCAAGGCTGATTTTCCTGACCGATAAACAAATGCGGGAAACGAAACAAGTAGATAGCAAGCAAAGCAAAGGCGCTTGAGTCAGACCGGAAGCGATTTTTTCGGCTGTTCAGGCGTTTTTCTTTTGCGGCCTTGTCTGGCACGCCAATGGTTCAAGGAGGTTCACGATGGATGAACAATGGATCCAAAGCGTCGGCATCGATGTAGGAACGAGCACGACCAAAATGATCGTCAGTCGTCTGCGCCTGGGGCGCATGTCCAGCACCTTTTCGCTGCCGCGCTACCAGATCGTGGAGCGCCAGTTGCTGTATGCGAGTCAAGTGCATTCCACTCCGCTGCTCGGGTTCGATGAGATTGACGCGGAAGGCATCGGGGCGATTTTGCAAGCGGAGTACGAAAAAGCACAAATCAGTCTGTCGTCCATCAAGTCGGGGGCCGTCATCATCACCGGGGAGACGGCCAGCAAGAAAAACGCGCAACACATCGTGCATTTGCTGGCAGAGCGATCCGGCGATTTTGTAGTGGCAACGGCGGGGGCAGACCTCGAAGGCGTGCTGGCAGGCAAAGGCGCGGGTGCGGAAAAACGCTCGCAAACGCTGCAAGGAACGATCGTCAACGTGGATATCGGCGGCGGTACGGCCAATGCGGCTTATTTTCAGCGCGGCCGAGCGATTGCGACAGTGACCTTCCACGTCGGCGGCAGGCTGATTCGCCTGGATCGGGAGGACGTCGTCACCTACGTGTCGCCAAACATTCAGGAATGGCTGAAGGCAAAAGGCTTGCGCATCGCGGTCGGGCAAAAAGTCGGACTGCCAGAAATAACAGAAGTGGCCCAGCAGATGGCCCGCAGCATGCTGGATTATTTGACGGGCAAAGAACGGCACGTATCGGGCTTGCTCGTCGTAGGGCCGCATTTGCGCGGGGAATTTCCGGTAGAAGAGCTGACCGTCTCCGGCGGGGTCGGACAGTTGATGACGGGACCGCCCGTGAAAAGCATGGCAGATGTCAGCCGCTACGGCGATTTTGGTCCGCTGCTGGGCTATGTGCTGCAGCAGGAGCGGGAAAAAGGAACGTACCCGGTGCGCTGGCTCGATCCGGAGCAAACCGTGCGGGCCACCGTGATCGGGGCTGGAATGCAAAGCACGGAAATCAGCGGCTCGACGGTGCATATCAAGCCGGAGCTTTTGCCGATTAAAAACATTCCGATTCTCAAGCTGGAGCTTACCCAGGAACAACTGTCGGACCCGGCGCGGATTCATCAGGAGGTAGCGGCGATCTACCAGCTCGGTGAACGGCTTTTTGATAAAACAACAGGCATCCCGTTCGCGCTCGCGATCTCAGGCATCGGCTATTGCTCGTATGCGCTGCTGCAAACGATCGCTCAGGAGCTGTCGGACCAATATCGGCATTATTTTGCCGAGAGCCGGACGATGGTCGTCATCTGCGAGACAGACATGGCCAAAGCATTGGGGCAGGGACTGGCACTGCGCTGCAAGGGAGAGCCAGAGATTATTTGCATCGATCAGGTGCGGGTGGAGTATGGCGATTATATCGACCTGGGTGAGCCGATTTCGGGAACGATTATCCCGGTCGTGGTAAAAACCCTCGCTTTTGATGAGAAGGCGTAACGTACAAAGGGGTGGACGAAATGAACACGAAAACGACTGTGCTTGGACAGACCTATCAATTTCGCGATTTGAAAGAAATTTTCGCGAAGGCAAACGAAGACAAATCCGGCGACCAACTGGCTGGAATCGCCGCTTCCGATTCCCGGGAACGCGTTGCTGCCAAGCAAGTATTGGCTGATCTGACGTTGGCCGACATTCGCAACAACCCCATGCTTCCTCCGGAGGAAGACGAAGTATCCCGCGTCATTGAAGAAGGCATCAACGAAAAAATTTACAACGAAATCAAAAACTGGAGCGTCGCCGAGTTGCGCGAGTACATTTTGAGCCACGAGGCGGGCGACAACGAGATCAAGCGCATCAGCCGCGGCTTGTCCAGCGAAATGATCGCGGCTACCGCTAAGCTGATGAGCAACCTCGACCTGATTACGGCTGCGGCCAAAATTCGCGTGGTGACTCACTGCAATACCGCGATTGGTCAGCAAGGCGTACTGGCATCGCGGGTTCAGCCCAATCACCCGTCCGATAGCGTACAAGGCATCAAGGCATCGCTGTACGAAGGACTCAGCTACGGAATCGGCGACGCGGTAATCGGAATCAACCCGGTTATTGATACAGCGGACAGCGTCAAGGATATTCTCAACATGACCAAAGAGGTAATGGACAAATGGGCGATTCCGACGCAAAACTGTGTACTCGCTCACGTGACCACGCAGATGCGCGCCATCCGTCAGGGGGCGCCTGCCGACCTGATTTTCCAAAGTCTTGCGGGCAGCGAAAAAGGCAACAACGCCTTCGGGATTGACGTCAAGCTGCTGGACGAAGCCGACGAGCTGATGCGCAAGGAAGGCACTTCCTACGGGCCGAACTTCTGGTACTTCGAGACGGGCCAAGGCTCCGAGCTGTCCTCCGAGGCGCACTTCGGCATCGACCAGGTGACGATGGAGGCGCGCTGCTACGGTCTTGCTCGCAAGTACAACCCGTTTATCGTCAATACGGTAGTCGGCTTCATCGGACCGGAATATTTGTACGACAGCCGGCAAGTGATCCGCGCCGGGCTGGAAGACCACTACATGGGCAAGCTGCACGGGCTGCCGATGGGCTGCGACGTCTGCTACACAAACCATATGAAGGTTGACCAGAACGATATGGACAATCTCGGAATTTTGCTATCGGCGGCAGGGGTGAACTTTGTCATCGGGGTGGCGATGGCGGACGACGTCATGCTCAACTATCAATCGACCAGCTTCCACGATATTGCCGCGTTCCGCGAGGTTCTCGGCCTCCGTCCGGCACCTGCTTTTGAAAAGTGGCTGGAAAAAATGGGGATCATGGAAAACGGCAAGCTGACGCCAATAGCAGGCGATCCGACAATCTTCATGTAAGAAGAGGGGGTGTATGACGGATGGAACAACAATTGGATTTTTTGGTAGACAAAGTGGTGGCAGAGCTGCAAAAAAAGCTGACCGAGCTGGGCGAAAAAGCGCCTGAGCCAAAAGCGGCAGCAGCGGCGGACGCGAAAGCCGGGGCACAGCAGGAAGCAGCTCCGGCACCAATGGCTTCCCGCCCGCAGGAGACACACGCCGCGCCAGCGGAGCCGGAGCGAACAGCGCAAATCCCGAATCCGAAATGGAAGGAAGGGCTGGATGAGTTGTTGGCCAGCACGCCTGCGCGGATCGGCGTATGGCGTACAGGGGTAAGACCGCTGACGAAAACGATGCTGCAACTCCGCCGCGACCACGCAGCGGCAGTCGATGCCGTCTACGGGGAAGTCAGCCAGGAAGTGCTCGACCAGTTTTCCTTGTTCACGGTAGAAACCCAGTACGACAACACCGAAAACTATTTGAAGCGCCCGGACATGGGACGCGTTCTCACCGAGGAAGGCGTGCGCTTGCTTCAGGAGCGTTGCCAAAAGAAGCCGCAGGTACAAATCGTCGTCTCCGACGGCCTGAGTGCCAGCGCGGTCGACGCCAACCTGAAAGACGTGCTTCCCTCCTTGATGGACTCGTTGAAAAGCTACGGCCTGAGTTGCGGGACTCCGTTTTTTGTCAAAGGCGGACGCGTCGCGAGCATGGACCATATCGGCGAGATTTTGGAGCCGGAAGTGCTGGTGCTGTTGATCGGAGAGCGTCCGGGTCTGGTTACGGCCCACTCCATGAGCGCCTACATGTGCTACCGTCCGCGCAAAGGAATGGTAGAGTCCGAGCGCACGGTAATTTCCAATATTCATCGTCAAGGGACGTCGCCGATCGAGGCAGGCGCCCACATCGGTACGATTCTCTCCAAAATGCTGGAGCAAAAAGCAAGCGGTGTGAAGCTGGTCTTGTAACATATGTGGGAAACGACACGACGAGGAGGAACTACCATGACATTCCGCAGAAAAAAAGTAGCCGTCATCGGCAGCGGCTTTACCGGAGCGACAACGGCGTTCATCATGGCGCAAAAAGAACTGGCTGACATCGTTTTGGTCGATATTCCGCAGCTTGAGAACCCGACCAAAGGAAAAGCGCTGGACATGATGGAGTCTTCGCCGGTGCTCGGCTTTGATGCCAACATCACCGGAACGTCCGACTACAAGGATATTCAAGGCTCCGATATCGTCATCATTACAGCAGGGATCGCCCGCAAGCCAGGCATGTCCCGCGACGACCTGGTGGCGACGAACGCGGCTATCATGCGTTCGGTAGCGGAGCAAGTGAAAATTTACGCGCCAAACTCCATCGTACTCATCCTGTCCAACCCGGTAGATGCGATGACCTATACGTTCTTCAAAACATCCGGCTTCCCGAAACACCGCGTCATCGGTCAATCCGGTGTGCTCGATACGGCGCGCTTCCGCACGTTTGTCGCCATGGAGCTGAACGTCTCCGTGGAAGACGTGACAGGCTTCGTGCTTGGCGGACACGGTGACGAAATGGTGCCGCTGTTGCGCTACTCCTACGCAGGCGGCATCCCGCTCGACAAATTGATCCCGCAAAATCGCCTCGATGCCATCGTCGAGCGCACGCGCAAAGGCGGCGGCGAGATCGTCGCCCTGCTCGGCAACGGCTCCGCCTACTACGCGCCTGCGGCCGCCCTGGTGGAAATGGCGGAAGCGATTCTGAAAGACAAGAAGCGCATCCTGCCGTCCATCGCTTATCTCGAAGGCGAGTACGGCTACCACGACCTGTACCTCGGCGTGCCTACCTTGTTGGGTGGCAACGGCATCGAGAAAGTCATCGAGCTGGATCTGACTGCCTCCGAGAAGGCAGCGCTGGACAAATCGGCTGACTCTGTTCGTGCTGTATTGAAAGTAGCGATGCAATAACAGCGTGTGATAGAGGGAAGCCCTGCCACCTGCACTTGGCGGGGCTTTTTCTCATGGGCGTGGAATGGGCTTGGGCTAGGCAAAAAAATGGGCTGAACAGAAAAAAACGCCTGCTTGTACGGGCGGTTTTTTCTCGTTTCTAGCTCGTTTATTTGGAGATCAACTGCGGCTCTTTTTCGCCCAGCCGAATGGTCGACTCGCTCGGAATCCACATGCCGGTGTTTTCGTCACGGCCTTGCAGGACAACCGTTGGGCTGGCTTTGCCGAGCTGCTCGGCGGCTTTGGCTGCCTGCTGGCCGATTTTGCCGCCTTTGACGCGGTTGACGACCAGGGCGAGCTGTACGCTGTCCAACTCGGTCATCATCTCAAAATCACCGTTGCTGTCGCCCGCGATAAAGATCGGCCCATAGCCGTATTTTTTGACCAGCACGCTCTCGATTACTTCTGTTTTGCCGTGCCCGACAGTGATCGGGTAATCTGGCTGGTACACGTTCGTAATCAGCCCGTTTTCCGTTTTCAGCCGCATGCCGATGATGTTTTCCGATGGCAGGTTGTAGCCGTATTTCGGCAGGGTGGCGAAAACTCGCACCACGTCCTCGAGCGAAGCGGACACGACGTAGACGTCAATGCCGTTTGCGCGCAGCGTGTTCATCAGGTTCGCCACTTCCGAAGTCAGGCGCAGCCCGGTTGTGTGGGAAGCTTTTACTACGCCTGCTTTGCCTGCCAAAGCTTTCGGGCTCGTCCAGGTTACTTTTTCAATCGCCATGCCCAGGCTCGCATCGTTGGAAACCTCGGCAAGCTGATGAACCTCGTCGATCGTCATGTTGGTGAACAGGTAGAGCACCCACGGATAGCCGATGGTGTTGCTGTGTGTGTCGTTGATCGCTTCGTAGAGAAAATACAGCTTCGCTCTGAAGTCGGCGAATTGCTCCGTTGCCTTCACTTCCTCCAGCGTTTTGCTGCCTTTGAGCCCTTCGTAATTTTGGTACAGGTAAGTGTAGTCGGCAACCAGGTCGCTTGCGATCGCGTCGAGAGTGACAGGTTTGCCGTCCACGTTTTTATACGCATCGGAAAAAGGCCCTTCCGGCACGTTGGTGCGAATCACCTTGCCGAACTCTTCCGGCGTGAGCTTGTAGGCGAGGTGGTTGATCTGGTAGACAAAGAGGGCTTCTTCCGTATCGTGCATGATGCTGGTGTTGTCCCAGTCAAAGACGACATACGGCTTTTTGGCCGCGTTGTAGGCAGGATTTTTGCTGCCGTTTTTCTCGATCAATGCGTTGACAGCCTGATAGGTGGCAGGTGCCCATTTCCCCTTGTCGAACACTTGTGGAGCTGGTGTTGCCGCGTGCGCCAAGACAGGCAGCGACGCTGCGAGCAGTGCAGCGGCCATCAGCAGCGTCAGCGACCAAAAGCTGCGCTTTGCCAGTGTGTGAGACATTGTTGTCATCCCCTTTTCTTTCTGAGATTGTTAGGAACCCCAAATGAAAACGCTCTCATTTTTCGGGAAGTTGGCCCCAGGCAAAAAAACAGGGCCCTTCCCGGCGCTCTATCACAAGCGCAGAAAAAGACCCCGTTGTCTTTTGCGTTTTTATTTGTACATTCATCATACTAGGACGTGTCTGAAAACTAAAGAAAATGTGGTATGATTTAGGAAAAACGAATGGAGCAACGAGCATGATTCAAAGA
>NZ_JBYTBG010000010.1:0-137430 GCF_058788915.1 Brevibacillus sp. FW301-21C12A | reverse complement strand
TATGCACCTGTGATTGATGGTAACAGTCAATCAGCCTAAGATGCTATATGCACTGTCTTAGGAGGGGCAATGAGATGCCCTCATCTTGAAGGCTGTTCAAAACAGAAATGGACTGCGAACGCTTAGTCATTCAAGAATCCCACCCGTACACCGCAAGGTGGAAGGCTTGCGGCTTTAGCCGTGGGAGTCTCAACAGTCAGCCCTATTGCGATTTGCCCGAATGTTATGCGGGCTGGATGATACGCAAGGCTCCACAGTCGGGGGAAATTTTTGAACCGCAGACGGTGCAGGACAAGATCGACCTCGCTTCACGCTCTACGATCTGCATCCCGGTCATTCTCGATCTGGCGGAGCGAAAAGTGATCTGGACGGACATCGCGCTGCGCTCCCACCCCCGGTTTGTCAATAACGTAGAGGCGAACGGAGGCGGCGTGGAGTGGATGGGAAGGGCGCTCACCTCGCTGGTGAAGCCCACTCTCTATGAGCTGTTCACGCTTCATGCGCAAGCGAGAGGCACGCTGACTGACCGGGCGGATGAGGCGGACACGGTTTTCTCCATGGACGAGGGAATCACTCCGTTTGACCTGGGAATCATCATGGCGGACTTTTTGTAAGCTCGCTGGTTTCGTTAGGCAAAGGGAATGAGGTGCGTGTCCATTAAGCCGGTAGTGGTGAATCCGCAGATGAAAAACGGCAAAATCAGAAACCAGAAAGCTTTGGTTGGAAATATCCGCCTGACCGGTTGCCGGCTGGAAGGATGTATTTGTTGTCTTTCATCTGCAATCTGTGGCGACCTCCTATCGGTTGCAACCCCTTTTCGGCAGGATGATTCTTCAGAAGAAACATCATGACGGGAAATACCACGATCAGTAAAAAGAGACCCAATACCGCAACAGCCATTTTCCAGTCAAACCACTGCATGAAAAACAGTGAGGCAGGCACAACTACCATTTGGCCTACGCTAAAGCCAGCCTCTATTACTCCGAATGCGAGTCCACGCCTTTTATTGAACCAATTTGTGACCATAATGGTTGCGGCTACATTGGAGGCACCTCCAACACCAATGGAAGCGAAGACACCATAGAGAATAAACAATTGCCAGAGGGAAGTTACCCATTGCGTGAAAAAATGCTCAGACCAACCAGAAGTGTGCTGCCTAAGAGAATGGACCTGGCACCAAAGCGGTCAATCAACCTGCCTGCTATTGGTTGGGATATGCCATAAATGACAAAACTCAATGTGGAGATGAGAGAAATGGTACCTCGATCCGCGGCAAAGCCATTCTCCCAAGGTTCAATAAATGCTCCGAAAGAAAGTCTTGCTCCTTGCACAGCCAACAATGCGAAAAAGGTGACAAATAAAATGATCCACGCGTAATGCACTTTGCTCTTCACAGTCTCAACGCACTCCTTATGAGTTTAATCCCAATCTGGTCAGCATGTTTTTGAATAATTTCGCTTCTTCTTCACTGAATATGGACATCGCTTCTTGATTCACTTCGTCACTGATCTGATTCAGAGGTTGTTCCAATTCCTTGCCTCGCGGAGTCAGAAAAATCAAGTTCGTCCGGCGATCATTGGGATCGGAACGACGCTCGATGAGCCCCATATTTTGCAGTCGATCGAGCACCCCCGTGATGGTTGCTCCATCCAAGCGAAGCCGACTACCCAATTCCACACCTTTTTGGCCATCTTTTTCCCATAGCGCATGTAATAGAACAAACTGCACGGGAGTAATCCCGTACGGCGATAATTTGGCCTTTTCCATTTGCCAGATTTTTTGATACGCCTTCCCGAGAAGAAACCCATAGCAATCCTCAATCCGATCCATATGTACCTCCAAATATTTTATTGGAAATCGATGTAAGAATAAGATAACACGCACACAAAAGATTTGTGTACAAATAATTAGTTCACAAAACAAAGATCAATGCCCAGTATGTTCCTATCCGCAGCTTTTGCTTGAATCCCCGGTAGCATTTGCTATTATTAAAGCAAGTGCTTGTCATAGAAACGAACGACATTTGAATATGGTAGAAAAACAGGTCCTTGTTTTTCGCAAGCGATAGTTTGCGAATGCGAGGTTAAAAGGGAAGTTTGGTGAAAAGCCAACGCGGTCCCGCCACTGTAAAAGAGGAGCTCTTCTTCTTGGCAACGGCGCCATCCACTGCACGCCAGCGTGCGGGAAGGAGGAAGAAGAGCGAAGATCCTTGAGCCAGGAGACCTGCCTGTTTTGATGTCCACTGATTTCCTTCGGGTCAAAGGATGAGGTGAGGATTGTTGCAGTCGGCTATCCGCGCTTTGTTTTCCTTGGAGGTTTGGGGAAACAAGGCGTTTTTTTGTACGCGGAAAGCGAAACAGGAAGCAAATCGGCAAACTCTTCACTTTTTCAGTCAGGTAAATAACGAGGCTATGGAAAACATTTGAAATAGGCAACGGAGCCTAAACTGCATTTTTGGAGCGCTGTGCCTCCGAAAATTATTAGGGATGGGCAACGGGGCCTACAGTTTATTTTGGGGGTGGGCGTACTTGAGCAACAAGCGGGGCCTGTTTTTGGTCTACACCGGAGACGGCAAAGGAAAGACAACAGCCGCGGTGGGGCTGGCTGTGCGCGCGACTGGACGAGGCAAAAAGGTCATCATGATCCAGTTCATCAAGTCGCCGGAGCGCACGTACGGAGAGAAAATCATCTTCGACAAGCTGGGCATCGAAATCGTGCAAAAAGGCGTAGGCTTCACCTGGACGAAGACGCCGGAGGAGCATCGCGCGGCGCTGCAGGAAGCGTGGGCGTTCGCCCGGGAAAAGCTCGCTTCGGGCGAGTACGATGTCGTCATTCTCGACGAGCTGAACAATGCGCTGGCGATCGACCGTTTTCCGATTGCGGACGTGCTGCCGCTCGCGGACGTTTTGGAAGCGATTCAAAACAGGCCGAGCCATGTGCATCTGGTCGTGACGGGGCGGAGCGCCAAGCAGGAAATCATCGACATGGCCGATCTCGTGACAGAGATGAAGCAGATCAAGCATTACTACGATGAAGGAATACCAGCGGTGCTGGGGGTAGAGTTTTGATGAACGTACTGGAAGCGTACGGCCACGGCGGAGATTTGCTGACGGCAGCGGACCGCTTTGGGATGGAGCCGGGCCAATTCCTTGATTTCAGTGCCAATATTAACCCGCTGGGCATGCCGGACAGCGTGCGCGAGATGCTTTTGGCCTCGCTGTCTGCCGTGCTGCGTTACCCGGACCCTGGGCATCGCCAGTTTCGCCGGGCGTTGGCGCAGCGGTTGCAGTTGCCAAAGGAATGGCTTTTGCCTGCGAACGGAGCGGCAGAAGCGATGGCGCTCGCGATTCTCGGGCTGCAGCCGCAAACAGTCGGCGTGATTTATCCTTGCTTTTCGGAATATGCAGAGCTTTCCGAGCAGTTTGGCGCAACCGTCATCGGCTGCTACGGAAAAGAAGAGAACGGCTACAAGGCCGACAGCGCCGAGCTGTACCGTCTGTTCGAACAGGCTGATCTGGTGTTTGTCGGCTCGCCGAACAATCCGACTGGCATCTTGTATGAGCCACAGGAGCTGTTGCAGATGGCGGACTGGACGGCCCAGACCGATACGTGGCTGGTCGTGGACGAGGCGTTTCTCGATTTTGTGGAAGAAAGCCGCCAGTTTACGCTGGCAAGTCGGCTGGAGCGCTTTCCCCGCGTCATTTTGCTGCGGTCGATGACGAAAATGTACGCGATCCCCGGCTTGCGTCTCGGATACGCGATCGCCCAGCCTGACGCGATTGCGAAAATGCGCGCGAAGCAGGTGAGCTGGAGCGTGAATGCGCTTGCGCTTTTGGCGGGGGAGCTGTGCTTGCAAGAGCATGAGTACGAGCGGCGGACACGCAGCCTGGTCGCCAGGGAGCGCGCTGGCCTGGTCGCGTTTATTCGCGGGGAGCTGGGCTGGAAGGTCTGGCCGGGGGAGGCGAACTTTTTGCTGCTTCGCTCGCCGGAGGGCTTGCCAGCCGCACAACTGCAAGAGCGGCTCGGCAAAAAAGGCGTGCTGATTCGCAGTTGCGCCATGTATCCCGGATTGACGGCGCATGACGTGCGCATCGCCGTTCGCGGGCCAGAAGACAATGCGCGCTTGATCGCGGCCTTGCGCGAGGTACACAGCGAAGGGAGCGGGGAGCGATGAGTCTTGTGCTGGTGACAGGCGGCGTGCGCTCGGGAAAAAGCCGCTTTGCGGAAGAACTGGCGCAACAGGCCGGAGAGCGCGTCCTGTACGTGGCGACGGGTCAGGCGTGGGACGAGGAAATGCGGCAGCGGATCGAGCGGCACAAGGAGCGGCGGCCGAAGCAGTGGGGCAGCGTGGAGGTCGGCGAGCGGCTGTGCGACTACGAGCCTGCTAGCACACCTTACGACGTCGTGCTGATCGATTGCCTGTCGACGTGGGTGAGCAATCGGCTGATGAGCGTCGAGGAAGCAGAGTGGCGAAGCGAGGCGCACACAGAGGCGCTGCTTGCGGAGGCAGAGGCGTGGCTGGGGCTTGTCCAGCGCTCCCCGCAAAAAGTGATTGCGGTCACGAGCGAGGTCGGGCTGGGCGGTGTCGCCATGAATCGGCTCGGCCGCTGGTTCGCAGACGCGCTGGGCGACGTCAACCAGCGGGCTGCGCGTCAGGCAGAGACGGTCTACGCGGTCATGGCCGGAATCCCGTGGAGGATCAAAGGATGAATGCATTTTGGCACGCGATCGCCTTTTTCACCCGGATTCCGGTTCCGTGGCTGCGCCCGTCCGACGAGGCGTGGAAAAAAAGCGTCAACTGGTATCCGGCAGTCGGGCTGGTCATAGGTATTTTGCTATGGGGAGTCCACCAGACGGGGCTTGTGCTCTTTAGCCCGTGGCTGTCCGCCGTGCTGACGCTCGCTGTCTGGGTGTACATCACAGGCGGACTGCATCTGGACGGCTGGATGGATTTGGCGGACGGACTGGGAAGCAGCCGGCCAAAAGAGCAAGTGCTCGCGATCATGAAAGATAGCCGCGTGGGCGCGATGGGGGTTTTAGCCGCGATCTTGCTACTTTTACTCAAGGCAGGGGCCGTCGCGGAGCTTGCGCATCCTGGCTGGGGTGTGCTCCTCGTATTCGTTCCTGCCATAGCGCGGACACATGTGCTGCTGTCGATTCGGCTGTGGCCGTATTTATCGCAGGAAAAAGGGATCGGCAAAGGCATCAGTGCAGGGCTGTCGCCTGTCGCCATCGCCGCCGGATACATCGTTCTCGCCGCGGCTGGCTGGTTCGCTGGAGGTTTGCAGGTCGTCGCGGCAATGGTCGTCTCGCTTTTGTTCGTGCTGTTGTTTTCCCGCTCGGTCGCCCGCAAGCTCGGCGGCCTGAACGGAGACTGCTACGGAGCAGCTATCGAGAGCGGCGAGGCGGTCATGCTGCTCGTACTGGTCGGGAGCTGGTGGACATGAAGTTGATCTGGATACGGCACGGGGAGACAGACAGCAATCGGGAGCGCAAATATCTCGGGCATAGCGACATTCCATTGAACGAAAAGGGGGAGCAGCAGGCGCGCGAGCTGGCGCGGCAATTGTCGCAGCAACTAAAACGGCCTGTCGCTCTGTACGCAAGCGATTTGCTCCGCTGCACGCAAACGGCCCGGCCGCTGGCAGACGAGTGGGGGCTGCCGATCATTTCCGTCCCGGCTTTGCGCGAGCTGTCGTTTGGCGACTGGGAGCTTTTGACCTACGAGGAGCTGATGCGCTCGGATGCCGAGCGGGCTGCCCGCTGGTACGACGACCCGTATCGCTGCAGTCCGCCGAATGGCGAGAGCTTGCAGGAACTGGGGCACCGGGTGGACGGCTGGCTGCGCAAGCTTTTGGAGCAGCGGCAAGCGGCTGCGGACGAGACTACGGTTTGCGTCGCGCACGGGGGAGTGATTCGCTGGTTTCAGGCGGTTTGGCTGGAAAACGACCCTAAGCGATATTGGCACGTAGATGGCGTAGGGCACGGAGAGGCCCTGCTGGCGCAATGGGACGGGCGACGCTGGCGAAGACTACGGCTGGAAGGCTTAAAGAGAGGGACAACATGACGGAAGTATGGATATTGTGCGCGGCATACGTGATTGACCGGGTGGTCGGCGACCCGCGCAGCCTGCCGCATCCGGTGGTCATGATCGGCTGGTGGATTACGCGGCTGGAACGGGTCATTCGCGCGGCAGTCAAGCGGGAATCGCAACTGAAGCTGGCTGGCGTCCTGTTCCCGCTGTTGATCGTCACAGGCAGCTACGCGGTCGTCTGGCTGCTGTTATGGGGAGCGGCGTTCATTCATCCGCTGCTCTCGTGGGTGTTGAGCGCGTGGCTCATCTCCACGACGATTGCCACAAAAGGACTCGCGGACGCGGGACTGGAGATCGCCCGCCACCTGCTCGCCGGGGACATGGCAGCGGCGAGGCGCTCTCTGTCGATGGTGGTCGGCCGCGATACGGATCAACTGGACGAACCGGAGATTTGCCGGGGGGCCGTGGAGACGGTGGCGGAAAACATCGTCGATGCGATCGTTTCCCCGCTGATCTATGCCGCGATTGGCGGCGCGCCGCTGGCGATGGCGTACCGGGCAGCCAACACGCTGGACTCGATGGTCGGCTACAAAAACGAAATGTACAAAAATCTCGGCTGGGCGTCCGCCCGCTTCGACGACGCGATGAACTACATACCCGCCCGGCTGACGGCATTGCTGTTGGTAATCGCAAGCGGGCTGCAGCGGCTGGATTGGCGACAGTGCTGGGCGATGATTCGCCGGGACGCGCATCTGCACCCGAGCCCGAA
Organism: Brevibacillus sp. FW301-21C12A; assembly: GCF_058788915.1. Classification (NCBI taxonomy): domain Bacteria; kingdom Bacillati; phylum Bacillota; class Bacilli; order Caryophanales; family Paenibacillaceae; genus Brevibacillus; species Brevibacillus sp. FW301-21C12A. Next base: position 130,627 of record NZ_JBYTBG010000010.1, on the reverse strand, counting down.
CAGCGGGCTGCCGGAAGCGGGAGTGGCTGGCGCGCTGGGCGTGCAACTTGGCGGGCTCAACTACTACCAGGGAGTGCCTTCCAACCGGGCGCGGCTCGGGGATGCGCATCGGCCGTTGGCTGCGGCGGATATTATGGCGACGATTCGGCTGATGTATCTCACCTCCTTGCTGTGCCTGCTCGTGTGCCTGGCGATTGCGGCTGCCATTGCTTTTATATAGGGCGGCACTTGAAACGAAGCGTAAGACAACGGAAGAAATGAGAACGAACGAGATAACGGCTGCCTGCGACACGCAGGCAATGGAAAGGGGAGGGGCCGTATGAGCGGCAAGTTGTTTGTGATCGGGTTTGGCCCAGGAAGTTTTGAGCATATCACCAAGCGGGCGCGGGAGGCACTGCAAGAGTCGGACGTCATTATCGGCTATTCGACTTACGTGGATTTGATCCGCGGACTTTTGACCAACCAGGAGATCGTCAGCACCGGGATGACGGAGGAAGTGACGCGTGCGCGCGAGGCGGTGCGTCAGGCGGAGGAAGAAGGCAAAAAAGTAGCGGTCATCTCCAGCGGCGACTCCGGGGTCTACGGGATGGCGGGACTGGTCTACGAGGTGCTGGTGGAAAAAGGCTGGACAGAAGCGACAGGCGTTCCGATCGAAATCGTGCCGGGCATCTCGGCGATCAACTCCTGTGGCGCGATCCTCGGTGCTCCGATTATGCACGACGCCTGCACGATCAGCTTAAGCGACCACTTGACGCCGTGGGAGCTGATTGCCAAACGGATTGACGCAGCCGGGATGGCCGACTTTGTCATTGCGCTGTACAACCCGCGCAGCGGCAGGCGGACGCGGCAGATCGTCGAGGCGCAGCGCATCCTGCTGCAATACCGCTCGCCAGATACCCCTGTCGGTATTGTGAAGAGTGCCTACCGCGAGCGCGAGACGGTTGTCGTGACGACGCTTGCGCAAATGCTCGAGCACGACATCGGCATGCTGACGACGGTCATTATCGGGAACTCTTCGACGTTTGTCTACGATGGCAAAATGATTACGCCGCGCGGCTATCAGCGCAAGTACACGCTGTCTGCGGATGAGCAGCCGCTGAAGCCGCACCAGCGCCTGCGCGTGGAAAACGAACCGTGGTCGCTCGAAGCAAGCGGCGAAAGCGTCAACGCCTCTGCGGCCAAGCCAGCCGAGCCTGCGAGCGAGCGCCCTGTGCTGGCTGGGGAAGCTGCGAAGCCAACGGCGCCGGAAGCGGCGTTTTCCGGCACGGCGACCAGTACGGCTGTTCTGGAAGCGCCGCCAGTCGAGCAAAAGCTGGAGACAGCGAAGCCCGAAGCAGAGCGTCCGCCATTCGAATGGGCGATGCAGGCGCTGAATGCGATCCATGCAGCCAAAGGCATCGAAACGACGCCTGCCACAGCAAGCAACGTGCGTCCAGCCTCGGCGTTTCAGCCGGAAATGATTTTCGAATTTGCGGTCAGTCCAGGCGTCGCCAACAAAAAAATTACGCCGCAGCAAATGATGGCCATTGCCGAGGTGGCGGGTGAAAAGGGCGAGATCGAATACACGCCGCACCACCAGATGATTTTGCGCGTGCCGACTGCCGACCCTGACAGCATTACAGGCCGACTGCGCGAGCTTGGGCTGATCCTCAGTCCGATCGGAGACGTGCTGCAGGTAAAAGCGTGCGATTTTTGCGATGGCGAGAAAAAAGACAGCATCCCGTATGCGGAGGAGCTGCACCGAAGACTGGGCGGAAAAGAAATGCCGAAGGAGCTGAAAATCGGCTTCAACGGCTGCGGAATGGCCTGCTACGGAGCGGTTCAGGAAGATATCGGAATCGTGTTCCGCAAAGGCAAGTTCGACCTGTTCCTGGGCGCGAAAACAGTCGGGCGCAATGCGCACTCCGGCATTCCGGTCGCGGAAGGCATCGACAAGGAGGATATCGTGCCGATTGTCGAGCGAATCGTGAATCGATTCAAAAAAGAGGCATTTCCGAATGAACGCTTCCACAAGTTTTTCCAACGGGTAGGCGAACTGGAAGGCTACGCCTGGTACGAACCGGCCAAGGCGGAAATCGAGAACGCCGCTTGCGGAGATTGATCGGTTGTTCGAACAAATACGAGGGGGAAACGAAATGGACGCGGTATTATTTGTAGGACACGGGAGCAAGGACCCGGAAGGCAACGAAGAAATCCGGCAGTTTGTCGCTTCGCTTGCGCCAGAGCTGGATGTGCCGATCATCGAGACGTGCTTTCTGGAGTTTGCGCGCCCAGACATGCTGCAAGGCTTGAATACGTGCGTCGCTCGCGGCGCTACGCGGGTGGCGGTCATTCCGATCATCCTGTTCTCTGCGGGACACGCGAAAATCCACATTCCGGCGGCAATCGACGAGGCGAAGGAGCTGCATCCGCACGTGCAGTTCATCTACGGCCGTCCGATCGGCATTCACGAGGAAGTCATCAACATCCTGTCTACACGGATGGCGGAAGCGGGCTTTGCCTCCGGCGAAGACCACGACGACCTGGCAGTGCTCGTGATCGGGCGCGGCAGCAGCGACGCGGACGCCAACAGCGATATTTACAAAATGTCCCGCCTGTTCTGGGAGCGCTACAAGGCGCGCTGGGTAGAGACGGCTTTCATGGGCGTGACCTATCCGCTCTACGACGAGGGCGTGGAGCGCTGCCTGAAGCTCGGCGCGAAGCGGATCGTGCTCTTGCCGTACTTCCTGTTTACCGGCGTGCTGATTAAGCGGATGAGCGATCAACTGGAAAGGTTCCGCCAGCAATACCCGGAAGCTCAGTTTGAGATGGCTGAGTATTTCGGCTTCCACCCGCTGTTAAAAGAAGTGATGAAGGACCGGATCGAGGAAGCGCTGCACGGGGAAGTGAAGCTGAACTGCGACACCTGTCAGTACAGGCTGGCAGCGATGGAGCACATCGACCATCACCACCACCATCACGACGACGAGCACGGTCATGGTCACCATCACCATCATCACCACCATGGTCATCATCACGATCATGACCACGACCATGACCACAAGCATGAGCATAAACACGACCACGTAACGAAGTAGGAGGAGACACAGCATGATTCTGGTACTGGCTGGAACGAGCGACGCCCGCGAATTGGCCCTGTTAATCAAGGAAAACGGCTACGACCTGCTGACGACGGTCGTAACGGACAACGCTGCGAAAAGCATGGAAGAGGCAGGCGTGCCTGTCCAGGTCGGACGCTTGAGCGCGGACGACATCCAGCAGTTGATCCGGGAAAAAGGCGTGCGGTGCGTGGTAGACGCAAGCCACCCTTTTGCCGAGGAAGCCTCGAAAAACGCCATGGCTGGCGCGCAGGGCGCAGGTGTGCCGTACATCCGCTACGAGCGGGAAAGCCTCGCTGCGCCAGGCAGCGAAAAGCTGATCGTCGTCGAGGATTACGTGCAGGCGGCTGAGCTTGCCGCTGAAAAGCGCGGGGTCATCATGCTGACGACAGGCAGCAAGACGCTGAAAACGTTCACGGATCGCCTCTTGGGCCTGCCGGATACGACTTTGGTCGCCCGGATGCTGCCGCGCCTCGACAACATGCAAAAATGCGAGGAGCTCGGCGTGGAGCAAAAAAACATCGTCGCGATGCAAGGGCCTTTTTCCAAGGAGCTGAACAAAGCGCTCTACGCCCACTACGGCGTGACGCTGATGATTACGAAGGAGAGCGGCAAGGTCGGCGCTTTTGACGAAAAGGTGGAAGCGGCGCTGGAAATGGGCATCGAAACCATCGTCATCGGCCGGCCGAAAATCGACTACGGGACCAAGTTTTCCGATTACGAAAGCGTGCTGAACCAGCTCAAAGCGGTCGTTCTATAAGCGCCAGGCCGTGTGCATGCAATGAGCACCTACCCCAAACAACTGACTGGAGGAAACCAACCATGGATTTCAAGACGGAATTCAAGCCTTTGACTGTACAACCGCAAGAGATCGAGGACATGAGCTTTCAGATCATTACCGATGAGCTGGGCGAGCATCCTTTTACCGCCGAACAATTTCCTGTCGTGCAGCGCGTCATCCACGCTTCCGCAGACTTTGACCTCGGACGCAGTCTCGTCTTCCACCCGGATGCTGTCCAATCCGGTATTCAGGCGATCCGCAGCGGCAAAATCGTCGTCGCGGACGTGCAAATGGTTCAGGTCGGCATCAGCAAAAACCGGATCGAGAAGTTCGGCGGCCAAGTGAAGGTGTACATCTCCGACCGCGACGTCATGGAAGAAGCGAAACGCCTCAACACGACGCGCGCGATCATTTCCATGCGCAAAGCGGTGAAGGAAGCAGACGGCGGCATTTTCTGCATCGGCAACGCGCCGACAGCGCTCCTGGAGCTGATCCGCATGGTCAAGGAAGGCGAAGCGAAGCCAGGTCTTGTGATCGGGATGCCAGTCGGCTTCGTCTCTGCGGCAGAGTCCAAGGAAGAGCTGGCGAAGCTCGATATTCCGTTCATTACGAACATCGGGCGCAAAGGCGGAAGCCCTGTGACAGTAGCTGCATTGAATGCCATTTCCATCATGGCGGAACGGTTGGGATAAAAGAGATGGCAGCCAAAGCAGCGTCGGACGAAAAAGAGGCAAAACCCCTCCGCCACGGCTATACAACGGGAGCATGCGCAACGGCGACGACCAAGGCTGCTTTGATCGCGCTGATTACCCAGGAGCCGCAGTCAGAGGCGACCATCCGCCTGCCGATAGGCGAGGACGTGACGTTTCGGATGGAGAGCTGCGAATTTTCGCCGGAAAAAGCGACGGCGGGCACGATCAAGGACGGCGGCGACGACCCGGATGCGACCCACGGTGCGCTGATTCTCTCCACCGTGGAATGGTCCGATGAGCCTGGCATTATACTGGACGGCGGCGTTGGTGTCGGTCGGGTGACCAAGCCAGGGCTGCCTGTTCCGATCGGAGAAGCGGCGATTAACCCCGTCCCGCGCAAAATGATTCGGGAAACCGCGCAGGCGGTGCTCGATGAGTACGGGACAAAGCGCGGAATCAAAATCGTGATCTCTGTGCCAGCGGGCGAGGAAATCGCCAAAAAAACATTGAATGGACGACTCGGCATACTCGGCGGCATCTCTATTTTGGGGACGCGCGGAATCGTGGTGCCGTTTTCCACTTCTGCCTACAAAGCGAGCGTGGCGCAAGCGATCAACGTCGCCAAGGAGGCGGGCTGCGACCACATCGTCCTGTCCACGGGCGGCAAGAGCGAATCGTTCGGGATTGCCACCTACCCGGAGCTGTCCGAGGAAGCGTTCGTGGAAATGGGAGACTTTGTCGGTTTTGCGCTCAAGCAATGCAAGAACCGAAACATGCGCAAGGTGACCTTGGTTGGAATGATGGGCAAGTTTTCCAAAGTGGCGCAGGGCGTCATGATGGTCCACTCGAAAAGCGCCCCTGTCGACTTCGGCTTTCTCGCCCAGATGGCAGAAGAGGCGGGCGCGCCGCAGGAGCGGACCCGCGAGATACTCACCGCGAACACGGCCTCGCAGGTTGGCGATCTGATGGCAGATACGCCTGCTTTTTTCGAGATCATGTGCGCGAACTGTTGCCGGGCAGCACTGAAGGAAGTGGGCGGCGGTATGGAGGTAGAAACCATCATCATTACTATGAAAGGGTCCCTGTTGGGAAGGGTGACGATCAATGACACAAGCGATGAAAGTGATCGGGATCGGGGATGACGGACAGCAAAGCCTGCTGCCGTTGTACCGGACCTGGATTGAAGAGAGCGAGCTTCTGGTCGGCGGAGAGCGGCATCTGGGCTTTTTTCCGGCGTACAAAGGGGAAAAACGGGTGCTGAAAGGCGGCTTGTCCGCGATGGTGGAGGAGCTGCGCTCCGAGACGCGCAAGACGGTCATTCTCGCTTCGGGCGATCCGCTCTTTTACGGGATCGGCAGCTTGCTGGCGAAAAAGCTGAACGTGGAAATTTACCCGCACCTAAGCTCCATTCAGCTCGCTTTCGCCAAAATGGGCGAGGCGTGGCAGGATGCGGCGCTCGTCAGCGTGCACGGCCGCAGTATCAAGGGACTGGCGCAGCGCATCGACGGGAAGGAAAAGGTCGCGCTGCTCACCGACCGGGAAAACTCGCCAGCGGCTATCGCCCGTTATTTGCTGTCGTTTCAGATGACCGAATACGAGGCGTTCGTGGCCGAGAACCTGGGCAGCGCCGAGGAGCGGACGGGCTGGTACACGCTGGAGGAAATGGAAGATGGCGTCTTTTCCGATCTGAATGTCGTGATTTTGAAAAAACGCCGTCCAGGCCCGGTCTGGCCGTTTGGAATCGCAGACGAAGAGTTTTCCCAGCGCAAGCCGGACAAAGGATTGATTACGAAAAAAGAAGTGCGTATTGTAAGCATCGCCCAACTGCAACTGCACATAAAAAGCATCGTCTGGGACATCGGCACGTGCACAGGCTCTGTCGCCATCGAGGCGGCGCGGATCGCGCGGGAAGGCGAAGTGTACGGCGTGGAGAAAAACGCGGACGATTTGGAAAACTGCCGCCAGAACATGGCGAAGTTTCGCACGGATTTGACCGTTGTGCATGCGCGCGCGCCGCAAGGACTGGACGAGTTCCCGGACCCGGATGCCGTGTTCATCGGCGGCAGCGGAGGGGAATTGCGCGAGCTTTTGCATATTTGCTGCACGCGTCTGCGTCCGGGCGGCCGAATCGTGGTCAACGCCGCGACAATCGAGACGCTGTACGAAGCGACGCAAGCTTTTGCAGACGAAGGCTTTGAAACATCGGTGACATTGGCGCAGTTGTCGCGCAGCAAGCCGATTTTGTCTCTGACGCGGTTTGAGGCGTTGAATCCGATCTACATCATCACGGCCTGGGCCAAACAGACAGAGGAACAAGGGGGAGACAGCAAGTGAGCAAGATCGGAACATTGTACGGGCTGGGCGTAGGTCCAGGCGACCCGGAGCTGATTACTGTCAAGGCATTCCGCCTGTTGCAGCAATCTCCGGTGATCGCGTACCCGAAAAAGCGGATGGGCAGCAAAAGCTACGCGCACCAAATCGCCGAGCTGTACGTGCAGCAGTCAGAAAAAGAAATGCTCGGACTGGTGTTCCCGATGACGCGGGACAAGGAAATTTTGGAGCGCGAGTGGAACAAAACGGTGGAAATCGTCTGGGAGCGTCTGTCCGAGGGAAAAGACGTCGCGTTCGTGACGGAAGGCGATCCGATGTTTTACAGCACGTTTATCCACATGATGCGGGTGATGCACGACGAGCACCCGGAAGTGCCTGTGGTGACCGTGCCGGGCGTATCCTCGTTTCTCGGAGCAGCTTCGCGCTTCAACCTGCCGCTTGCGGACGGCGACGAGCAGATCGGAATTATTCCGGCGACAGAAGACCGGGAAGCGATGCGCAAAGCGCTTGAGAACCACGATACCGTCGTGTTTTTGAAAGTAGCGAAAGTGCTGCCGATGATTATCAGTTTGCTGAAAGAAATGGGACTCGCAGACAAAGCCGCCGTCGCGACAAAGGTCACCTCTTCCGAAGAGATGGTCTGGACGGACATGCGCGAGCTGGAGCGGGCAGAGCTTGGCTATCTTACACTGATGGTGGTGAAAAAGGGATGAAACTGTACATAGTGGGAGCGGGTCCCGGCGACCCTGACTTGATTACCGTAAAAGGCTTGAAGCTTTTGCAAAAGGCAGACGTGATTTTGTACACCGACTCGCTCGTCAACGAAGAGCTGGTGGCGCTCGGCAACCCTGACGCTGAGGTGCTGCACAGCTCCGGCATGGCCTTGGAAGAAATGGTGGCGCTGATGGTGGACCGGATTCGCAAAGGCAAAACGGTCGTGCGCCTGCATACGGGCGATCCGTCTGTGTACGGGGCGATCATGGAGCAGATCGCGCTGTTGAAGGCAGAAGGCATCGAGGTGGAAATCGTGCCGGGCGTAAGCTCTGTGTTTGCGGCGGCAGCGGCGGTCGGTGCGGAGCTGACGATTCCCGAGCTGACCCAGACGCTGATCCTCACCCGCGCGGAAGGACGCACGCCTGTGCCAGACAGGGAAAAGCTGCGCTCACTCGCGGAGCATCATTGCACGCTGGCTCTGTACCTCAGCGCGACTTTGACGAAAAAAGTGGTGCGCGAGCTGATCGAGGCGGGCTGGAGCGAGGATACGCCCGTCGCTGTCGTGCAGCGGGCGAGCTGGCCGGATCAGTTGATCGTGCGCACGACCTTGAAAAACCTGGACGAAGACATGGGCAAAAACGGCATTCGCAAGCACGCGATGATTTTGGCCGGCTGGGCTTTGGACCCGGACATTCACGAAAAAAGCGAGCAATACCGTTCCAGGCTGTACGATAAAACCTTCACGCACGGGTACAGAAAAGGTGTGAAAGAATGATAATCGAACTGGTCGAAGGAGAAATTCCTGTCATCCGTCAGCAGGGCGATTACGCGATTGTCGCCATCACGAAGCACGGGGTCGAGATGGCCCGCGATCTGGCGCAAAAATTTCCCGGGACAGACCTGTACTACATGAGCAAGTTCGCGCGCGGGGATGAGGAAGCGCGCGGCATCCAGCTTTTTTCCAACAGCGTGCGGATGCTGTTTCCGGCGCTGTGGCCTGTGTACAAAGGGCTGATTGTCATCATTTCGCTCGGGGCGGTCGTGCGCATGATCGCGCCGCTGCTCGAAGACAAAAAGAAAGACCCGGGCGTCGTTGTCGTCGACGACCGGGGGGAGAACGTCATCAGCGTGCTGTCCGGCCATCTGGGCGGGGCCAATGAGCTGGCCCGCGAAGTGGCGGCGGTCATGGGCGCCCGCCCGATCATCACGACCGCGTCCGACGTGCAGAAGACGATTCCGGTCGATTTGTTCGGTCGCCGTTTTGGCTGGGAGTGGGACTCTGCCGACAAGCTGACGCCTGTGAGCGCCTCGGTCGTCAACGAGGAACACGTAGCGGTCGTCAACGAATCCGGCGAACGCGACTGGTGGATGCACGACACGCCGATGCCGCCGTCGATCAAGGAGTATGCGAGCATCGCCGAAGCACAGGCTGCCAAGCCGCACGCGGCCCTCGTCGTAACTCACCGCCTGCTTGCGCCGGAGGAACAGACGATTTTGGACAACGGCGTCCTGTATCGCCCCAAGGTGATCGTGTTGGGGATGGGCTGCAACCGGGGAACGTCTGCGGAGGAGATCGAGGCGGTCATCCGCGAGACGCTGGACGAGCTGCAATTTTCGCTCAAGAGCGTCAAGGCGCTGGCTACCATCGAGCTGAAAAAAGACGAGGCCGGGTTGATCGCCGTATGCGAGAAATACGGCTGGCCGTTCGTCTGGTACTCGCCACAGGAGCTGAACCAGGTGGAAATCAGCGAGCCGTCCGAGACGGTGTTCAAGTTTACGGGAGCGTACGGGGTGAGCGAGCCTGCGGCCAAGCTGTACGCAGGCGTCGACGAGCTGGTGCTGACCAAGAAAAAGTCGGGCAACGTCACCATTTCGGTCGCCCTGATGCCCTATCAAAAGGAGGAACGCGCATGACGGACAGCCGCCGGATCGTCATTGCCGGAACAGGCAGCGGAGCGGGGAAAACGACGGTAACCATCGGGCTGATGGCTGCCCTGATCCGCAAAGGCTACAGGGTGCAAGGCTTCAAGTGCGGTCCTGACTACATCGACCCGACCTACCATACCGCGGTGACGGGCAGAGCGTCGCGCAATCTGGACAGCTTCATGCTGGAGTACGACGTCGTGAAGGAGATTTTTGTCCGGGGAAGCGAAGGTGCGGATATTTCAATCATCGAAGGCGTCATGGGCATGTACGACGGCAAGGAAGCGACCAGCGACAAGGGCAGCACGGCCGAAATCAGCACGTTGACCGGATCGCCTGTGTTGCTCGTCGTCAACTGCCAGAGCATGGCGCGCAGTGCGGCTGCGATTGTAAAAGGATTCCAGTTGCTCAATCCGCAGACGAAAATCGTCGGCGTGATCGCGAACAAGGTCGGCAGCGAAGGCCACCACAAAATCGTCAAGGCCGCGATTGAGCAGGAGTGCGGGATTCCGGTCGTCGGCTACCTGAAGCGGGAAAACGAGCTGGAAATTCCCGAGCGCCATCTGGGACTTGTGCCGTCCGTGGAGCGCGGCGAGCTGGCGCCGCTGTTTGCCAAGCTGGCTGACCTGATCGGGGAGACGGTAGACCTGGACCTGGTCTGGGAGCTGGCCAAAGCCGAGCCGCTGCAAGTGGAGCCGAAGCTGTTCGCACCGCGCGAGGCGGCTTTCGACGTCACGATTGCCGTAGCGAAAGACCCGGCGTTCCATTTTTACTATCCGGAAAATCTGGAGTTGCTGCAAGCGTACGGCGCGAAGCTGATCTTTTTCTCGCCGCTTGCGGGGGAGGGCGTACCGGAAGCAGCGGACGGCTTGTACATCGGGGGAGGCTTTCCAGAGGAGTTTGCCGCCGAGCTGTCGCAAAACGAGGCGGTGAAGGAATCGTTCCGCCAGGCGGTCGAAAAAGGCTTGCCGACCTTGGCCGAGTGCGGCGGATTCATGTTTTTGACCGAGGCGATTGTGACGACAGACGGGGAGAGCTATCCGATGGTCGGACTCATCCCCGGCAAGGTGACGATGCAAAAAAAATGGGCGGCGCTCGGCTATCGCGAGGTGCGCGGCAAGGAGGGCAACTTCCTGATCGGTCCAGAGGAACAGGCAAAAGGCCACGAGTTCCACTATTCGACCTATGCCACCGACGAGCAGCTCCCTGCGGCCTACGAGACAAAAGGGCTGCGCGGCACCAAGCCGGAGGGCTTTGCCAGGGACAATCTCGTCGCGGGGTACACGCATTTGCATTTCGGCTCCAACCCGGCGCTGGTGAAGCGCTGGCTCGGTTTGTGCGCGGAGGTGGCCTCCCGTGCCTAAAGCGCTCCCGCTGATGATTCAGGGAACCAGCTCCGATGCCGGAAAAAGCGCGATCGCGACAGCGCTCTGCCGCATTTTTGCCCAGGACGGCTACAAAACGGCGCCGTTCAAGTCGCAAAACATGGCGCTCAATTCCTATGTGACGCTGGACGGAAAAGAAATCGGGCGGGCACAGGGCGTTCAGGCGGAGGCGGCGGGCATTCTCGCCACGACCGACATGAATCCGATCCTCATCAAGCCGACGCGGGATTCGGAGTCGCAGATCGTGGTGAACGGCGAGCCGTACGCCAACATGAAGGCGATGGCGTATCGGACGGATTTTTACGAAGAAGGACTGCGGATTATCCGGGAGGCGTACCAGCGGCTCGCTGCCGCTTACGAGCGCATCGTCATCGAAGGAGCAGGCAGTCCGGCGGAGATCAACCTGAACGACCGCGAGTTGGTCAACATGCGGGTTGCCCGCCTGACGAACGCTCCGGTCATTTTGGTGGCGGACATTGAGCGCGGCGGCGTGTTTGCCAGCCTCGTCGGCACACTGCAACTGCTTGAACCCAAGGACCGCGACCGGGTGATTGGCGTCATCATCAATCGTTTTCGCGGCGATCTGACGCTGTTGCAGCCAGGTCTGGACTGGTTCGAGCAGTACACAGGCAAGCCTGTGCTTGGCGTGGTGCCGTTTATTCCCGACTTGTGGATCGATGCGGAGGATTCGCTCATTTTGCACCGCTACCAGGGCCAGCGGGAGACGCCGCGCGAGCTGGATATTGCCGTCTTGCGCTACCCGCGCATCTCGAATTTTACGGATGTCGACCCGTTTTTTGTGGAGCCGGACTGCCGTCTGCGCTTTGTGACCCGGCTGGAAGAGTTGGGCGAGCCGGACCTGATCGTGCTGCCCGGCAGCAAAAATACGTTGGAAGACTTGCAATTTTTGCGCGAGACGGGACTGGCCGAGGCGGTGAAAAAGCTGCATCTGCAAGGCAAGTCGTACGTGGTCGGCCTGTGCGGCGGCTATCAGATGCTCGGCGAGTCGATTCTGGACCCGGCTTGTGTGGAGTCGCCGCTGCAACAGCTTGACGGGCTGGGCCTGATTCCGATGGTGACGACGATGGAGCAGAAGAAAACGACGGTGCTGTCCCGCGGGGAAGCCACATTCGCCGGAGAACAGCTTACGCTCGAAGGCTACGAGATTCACATGGGCCAATCCGTTTATGCCAAGAGCGAATGTCCTTTTATTCAGATGGGAGAGCGGGCAGAAGGCTACTGTCACGAGGAACGCCGGCTGATCGGGACGTATTTTCACGGACTGTTCCACAACGACCGCTTCCGCACGCTCTTGCTGAACGCGATTCGCGCGAAAAAAGGGCTTGCGCCGATCACAGAGCGCCCATCTTTCGTGGCGCTTCGCGAGCAGGGCTACGATCTCTTGGCGGATACGGTACGCCGTCATGTGCGGTTGGATGCGATTGAAGAACAGATGAAGGCTTATCAGGAAAAAGAGGTGCGTAGATGATGGCAGGCTTGGAAAAGCGATTTCCGGCGATTGCGCCGCGAAACCAGGAAGCGAGTGAGCAAACGAGACAGCATGTGGATCAACTGACAAAGCCGCTGGGCAGTCTGGGACGTCTGGAGGAGCTGGCCGTCGAGCTGGCCGCGATGACGGGCGAGACGTTTCCGGTCGTCACGCCGCCGGGCGTACTCGTTTTTGCCGCCGATCACGGGGTGGCCGCAGAAGGAGTGTCGGCCTACCCGCAAGAGGTGACGGCGCAAATGCTCTTGAATCTGGTGAACGGCGGCGCGGGCATCAACGTTTTCGCACGGCAAATCGGCGCGATGCAAAAGTTCGTCGATGTCGGCGTGGCAGTCGAGGTCGAGGCGCCAGGCGTCATCAACAGAAGAATCAGGGCAGGCTCGGGCAACATGCTGAAGGAAGCCGCCATGTCCGCTGACGAAGCGCAGCGCACGCTCGCGGTCGGCATCGAGCTGGCAGAGCAGATTATCGACGAAGGCGCCAAGGTGCTGATCGTCGGAGAAGTAGGAATCGGCAACACGACGGCGAGCAGCGCAATCCTGTCTGCCTTGACCGGGGCGGACCCGGACGAGATCGTCGGCCGCGGCACAGGACTGGACGATGCGGGCTGGCAGCGCAAAAAAGCGGTCGTTCGCGAAGCGCTCGCCCTGCATCGCCCGGATGCCAACGAACCGCTGGACGTCCTGGCAAAAGTGGGCGGGTTGGAGATCGGGGCGATGGCAGGCGCGATGATCGGCGCGGCTTCGCGGCGCGTTCCGGTGCTCTTGGACGGCTTTATCGCCACCGTGGCGGCACTGCTGGCCGTGCGGCTTGCGCCTGCGGTCGCAGACTACCTGATTGCCGGGCATCGCTCCCAGGAGCCGGGGCACGCTTTTGTGCTGAACGTACTCGGCAAACAGCCGCTGCTCGACTTAAACCTGCGACTTGGCGAAGGCAGCGGAGCGGCCGTTGCGTTTTCGATCGTCGAGGCGTCGTCGCGAATGGTTCGGGAGATGGCGACATTCGCATCGGCGGGGGTCAGCGACCGATGAGCGGCGCAGGCAAAGTGTATCTCGTCGGCGCAGGCCCAGGCGACCCGAAGCTGATTACCGTAAAAGGTCTGGAATGTCTGCAAAAGGCAGACGTAGTCGTCTATGATCGGCTGGCGAATCCGGCTTTGCTCGCGCATGCGCCCGAGACAGCGGAGCGCATCTACTGCGGCAAGCTCCCCGATCATCACACGATGCGGCAGGAGTCGATCAATGAGGTGCTGGCCGCAAAGGCGCTGGAAGGCAAAGTCGTCGTGCGGCTGAAAGGCGGCGATCCGTGCGTCTTTGGCCGCGCGGGAGAGGAAGCGGAGTATCTGGCTACGCGCGGCGTCGCGTTTGAAATCGTGCCGGGCGTGACGGCAGGAATCGCCGCTTCGGCGTACGCGGGCATCCCGGTGACGCATCGCGATCACGGCTCGTCGTTTGCCGTGGTGACGGGGCATTTGCGCGAGGACAAACCGGAGCTGGCCGTGGAAAAATGGCGGGCGCTGGCAGGCGGGATCGACACGGTTGCTTTTTACATGGGCGTCGCCAACCTGCCGCTCATCCGCACGCAGTTGATGAAGCACGGCCGCGATCCGAAGACGCCCGTCGCCGTCATCTCCTGGGGGACGCTGCCAAAGCAGGCTGTCGTCACAGGCACGTTGGCGGATATCGAGGAGCGCTTGGCAGAAAATAGCCATATCACCAATCCGGCGATCATTCTCGTCGGAGACGTCGTGAAAATGCGGGAAAAGATTAACTGGTTCGAGGCTTCGCTCGGTCTGAACGAGGGGATTCCCGGGTAAGCCAGGGCAGGCGAGGCGGGCAAGCGGATGAGGCGGTCGGAGGAGCCATCCGCTTGGTTGCCTGAAACATTTTGGGAGGAGGGATGCCGGATGCGGCCGTATGCCATGATGGTCAACCTGGAAAACAAACGCTGCGCAGTCGTCGGCGGCGGGCAAGTCGCGGAGCGGAAAATCGCCAGTCTGCTTGCCGCTGGGGCAGCCGTCAGCGTCGTGAGTCCCTCCTGCACAGCGTTGATCCGCGAATGGGAGCAAGCTGGCAAGCTGACGCTCCGGCTGCGCCCGTTCGTCCCCGATGACGTCGCGGACGCCGTGCTCGTCATCGCGGCGACCAGCGATCCGGCTGTCAACCTGGCCGTCTACGAGGCGTGCGGGCCGCAGCAGTGGATCAACGTGGCAGACCGTCCCGACCTGTGCTCGTTTACGGTTCCGTCCGTAGTCGAGCGCGGCGACCTGACCGTTGCCATCTCCACCGGAGGAAACAACCCGGGCCTGGCGAAAAAAATGCGCAGCCAACTGGAAGCGTGGATCGGGCCGGAGTACGAGGACTACACGCTCTTCTTGGGCAAAATGCGCCGCCGCGTACTCGCGCTGGATGAGCTTCGCCCGGCAAACAAACGCGCCATTTTGGCAGAGCTGTTGGACGACCGCTTTTTGCACTGGACCCGAAGCGGGGAGATCGAGCGGAGGGACCGGGAGGCAGAGGCGGTTGTCGCGGGATGGCTGGAAAGACAAGAAGAAACATGAACGGAAACAACCTGAGCCTGTTCAGCATATGGGCTTGGGTTATTTTTTTGTGAAAAAGATGACTGCATCCTGAAATGCTCTTTTATGGTAAAATTTAGTATATGAAGCTATCGGCGCATCCAATTTTCATTCAAGCTCCCATGAGATGTACCGGGACGAGCGATAAACAGGAGTAGGAGAAGATAATTATGAGGCATACTGGCAGAAAAAGATTTTGGAAACGAATGTCGATTCTCACGCTTTTATCCGTATTTGCAGTGGGCAGTTTCGCAGGTGTGAGTCAACAGGTACACGCAGTTGAGCAAAAATCCGCAAAGCTTCTTTCAGAACAACAGGCTGTAGAAGCGGCGAAGAAATGGATGGATATCCCCGCAGGCTACCAATATTCTTACGGATTATACTTCGAACCGTACGAAGAGGACAAGACACCGTACGGAGCATGGTTTCTCGCCTGGCATCACCCAGACGGTTCGTTCATTTCGTATAAAATTCATCCTGTCTCAAGCCGCCTGTTGAGCTACGATCGTTACGACAATGACACTAAACCCGCTGGCACTGCTCCCCCGATTCAAAAGCAAATGGCCCGTGAGAGAGCGTTGCAGTTTCTTGCAAAATTCGTTCCCTCAGAGGAGCGGGCAAAGCTGATGGAGCCAGAGGAATGTACATATACGAGATACGGTTCGCCAAGATATGGAATTAAATTTAAACGTGTTGAAAACAGCATTCCTTTCAAAAACAATTCGATTGACGTAGTTTTGGGAGGAGACGGAAAGCTTCTCCACTTCGTGCGGCACTGGTATGAGGGAGAGGTGCCCGACGCAAGCAAGATCATGGCAGAAAAGGCAGCGCGGGAACTTCTGGAGCAAAATGCGGAGCCGACCTTGTACTATAGGGAAACGCCTGATAACTTGCAAGGGAAATACAAGCAAAAATATATGTTAGTCTATGATTATTTGCGGGGCGACCCCCAATTCGTCGATGCGATCTCAGGTGTGATGGTGGACAAGTATGGAACCTTGGCAAAGCCGAAGCAACCGATCAAGAGCCTGAAAGATTTGCCGCTTGTAGCTGCTCCGAAAGAGGGAAACGGGATAAAAGGAACGTTTACTCTGGAGCAGGCGAAGGCCGCGGCAATTCATTTTTTACAAACCACACTCAAAGATCAACTAGATCATGTCTATCTGGAACCGGAGATTATACCGAGATCGGCTGATTGGAAAGATTACAGTTTCAAATTTAGCTGGTTGCATAAAGGGACTCTGGTTGACTACGCTACATTTGAAGTAAGGGTCAATCCGGACACCGCAGAAAGTCATTTTCGGGGAGAACATCCTCTCCCGCCTGTGATTGATGACAACAACGCGCAGAGAGTGGATGTGGCCACAGCGAAAAAAACGGAGCAGACGGTGAAAAAATCGCTTGAACTTTTCTACTTCCAGTCAAATCAATATGACGATGAGGCCAAGGAACCAAAAGCGTTGCTTCTGTACCGTTTCGTCCATGAGCCGGGCTTCGTCGACGGACATACCGGAAAATGGATCAGCCTTTCGGACTGAGCAGAAAACAAATAAGCAGCGGTGTCATCTGAAAAAACGCCACTTGATGAGGGTGGTGTTTTTCATTTGGGGATGATTCCTGCCCTGCTGCACGCGAAACTGCGCCGAACTCGTGCAGCAGGCACAGCCAAGTCGCCCATGCAACACAAATTTCCCCGGAGCATTCCATTATTCCCCTTTTCCTGATATGGTGATAGATGGTATGCAACCCCTTCAAGCGCAAGCCATCTTTTCCAAGGAGGAAACAGCTTTGTCGGACGCCTTTCAGATCGGTCCCTTTTTGTTGAAAATGAGCACGCTGGCCGTGATCGTGTCCATCGCCAGCGGCTTTCTTGCGATTACGTTTTTGTTTCCAAAAGAGAGGGCGACAAGAGTTGCCATCACAGAGCTGCTGAGCAACGCGGTCGTTCTCGCCTTTCTCGTCTGGAAGCTCAGCTATGCGCTGTTTCATCTGGAGCAAATGCTGCAAAATCCTTCGTCGATCCTCTACTTCTCCGGGGGCGAGAGCGGAGCGTGGCTGGCAGCCGTGGCGGTTGCGGTCTATCTCGTGGTGACGGTGCGCAAAAAAGCTTTGCCGGTCCAGCTCGTGGCCTGGGCGATGGCGACCGGCTTTTTGGCTGCGGCTGGCGTGCACCATCTGCTGACGGCTTTGCTGGAAAAAGGCGGCGTGTGGTACCATGGCCAGCAGCTCGTGCTCTGTCTGTTGTTCCTCGGCTGGCTGCAACGTGTGCGAGAAGCACTCACCGAGCTGCCTGCCTGGCTTGCGCCGCTCATGTGGTATGCGATCGGGCAGGTCTACGTGCTGTTTTACTTCGAGCCTCGCCAAGCGGTGCTGCTGGGACTTTCTGCGGAGCAGCTCGCTTATTACGGCTGCGCCCTGCTGCTGCTGTTTTTGTCCAGGCGCGCCACCCAAGCGAAAGGAGAGGCGTTGGATGAAGCGTAATCACATATGGGCGGTTGTCGTGCTGGTCGCCTTGCTGGCGTGGGGTGTCGTGGATGCATACGTCCTTGACACAGGAGCGGAAAATGCGGCGACAAGCGAGCCGGGCAGCGTGCCGATCGGGTTGAAAAAAGGCAACCTGGCGCCAGACTTTGAGCTGCGGCAGCTCGGTGGCGGCAAGGTGAAGCTGTCCGATTTGCGCGGAAAAAAAGTCATCGTCAACTTGTGGGCGACCTGGTGTCCGCCGTGTCGGGCGGAAATCCCGGACATGCAGCGGTTTTACGAAGCAAACAAGGCGAACGGTGTCGTCATCCTGGGCGTCAACCTGACAACAACGGAGACGAAGCCAGAAGATGTCGAAGCGTTTGTCCAGGCGTACGGCATGACTTTTCCCGTGCTGCTCGATGACGAAAAGCACGTATCCGGCGCGTACAAAGCCATTTCCATTCCGACCACTTTCCTCATCGACAGCAATGGCGTGATCCGCGAAAAGTACATCGGCCCGATGAGCTACGAATGGATGGAAAAGACGCTGGCGGGGATGCAGTAAAGTGAGCCGGGCACGCGCAGCGGCCGTTTTTGACGCCGGTCTTTGCGGGCGGCCATCTCTCATGCTCATGTACGGATGCGAGTTGCGTCGTCGCCTGACCCAAGACCAGCTCCAAAGCCAAAACGAGAACCTCGTGCGAGCGCGAAAAAAAGCAGCCCGCTGGATGAGAACAGGCTGACGTGCAGTCATTTTTGTTAAACGTGAAAG
Organism: Brevibacillus sp. FW301-21C12A; assembly: GCF_058788915.1. Lineage (NCBI taxonomy): Bacteria > Bacillati > Bacillota > Bacilli > Caryophanales > Paenibacillaceae > Brevibacillus > Brevibacillus sp. FW301-21C12A. The sequence goes on along the minus strand of NZ_JBYTBG010000010.1, from coordinate 112,383 downwards.
GATGGCAAAGGCCAACCACCACCAGCCTGACTGAGAAAGCTGCGAATATCCGCAATCGGTTCAATCAGTTGCCGGGATTGTTTTCCGGCGATTTGCTTTTGCTGCCCCGCTCCAGAGGAAGCACGGCATTCAGCAACTGGTAGATGAGCTTGGATTCCTTGGTCAAAAGAGGGCCTAATATCGCCAGGATCAGCACGTACAGCGCGGCGAACGGCTGCAGGATATCCATGAGTGCGCCCGCTTTTCCCAGATTAGCCATGATGATGGAAAACTCACCACGAGAAACGATTGTCAGCCCGATGTTCGTGGAAGCCTTGGGCGGCAGTCCGGCGCTGCGGCCTGCGAGCAGACCGGCGGCGACGTTGCCGACGAGCGTGATGATGACCGCCACGATGGACAGCCAGACGGCTCCCCCGAGCGACAAGGGATCAATCGTCAACCCGAAGCTGAAGAAAAACATGGCGCCGAAAAAGTCGCGAAATGGCAGTATCAGATGTTCGATGCGTTTCATATGTTGTGTTTCCGCTAATACGAGCCCCACGAGCAGTGCGCCGATGGCTTCAGCTACATGGATAGTCTCGGAAAAACCCGCAATCAAAAACAGGGCGGCGAACACCGTAATCATGAACACTTCGTTCGATTTGATGTTCAGCGCGCGGTTCAAAAAGGGGACGAGCTTGCGTCCGACGATGATGAGCAAAAGCATGTAGCCCAGCGCGATCAGGGCGGAAGAGAGCACGCCGCCAAGCGAAGTGGCACCAGAGAGGACAAGCCCGGAGACGATCGAGATGTACACCGCCAAAAAGATGTCCTCGAACATGATGATGCCGAGAATCATTTCGGTTTCGCGATTGGCGGTGCGCTTGAGATCGACCAGCACTTTGGCCACGATCGCGCTGGAGGAAATCGTGGTGATTCCGGCGACGATCAGCATTTCCTTGAGCGGAAAGCCGGCAGCCCAGCCAAACAGCAGACCGAGCGTAAAGTTGATGGCGATGTAGATCGTGCCGCCAATCGCAATAGAGCGGCCTGCCTTGACGAGCCGCCCTACCGAAAATTCAAGACCGAGGTAAAACAATAGAAAAAGCACCCCGACTCTGCCCATAAATTCGATGAGCGGAGCGCTGTCGATAAAGCGAAGGTCGAACAGGCCGATGTCGGGCGCGTGCGGACCGACGACCATCCCGACCAAAATGTAAAAAGGGACGATGGAGAACTTCAGCTTGATGGAGAGAAAGCCGGCGATGGCTATCAGAGCGAGCGCAAGGCCGACTTCAAACACGATGTGCTCCAAGGTCAATCACCCCCGTTGCTGAGAATAGTCTTGAGCGCCTTCACCTGCTTTCGTTCACCTGCTACAACTAGAGTGGAGCTTGCACAGAGCACATACTCGGGGCCCGGGTTGATCGTTTGCTTGTGATCTTTTTCAATGACCGCGATGATCGTGGCTCCGGTCTCCTGTCGTACGTCCAGCTCGCCGATGGTCTTGCCGATCGCGCGTGCACCCGGTTCGATCTTGTACCACTCGATCATTAGCTTGTCCAATGCGACCTCGACTGTTTCCAAAGCGGATGGCTTGTACGTCAGCCCGCCGACGATTGCGGCAATTTGCCGGGCCTCGTCATCATCGAGGGTCACCATCGAAATGTTGTCGTCCGGATCTTCGCGATCAAAATGGTACATTTCCCGGCGTCCGTCATCGTGAATGACGATGACCAGCTTATCGCCGCTTTTTGTTTCCACCTGGTATTTTCTGCCGATGCCCGGCAAATCTGTTTCTCGAATAGAGAACATGCAACAGCCTCCTCCAAATTCACATCTGTAATTTATATTAGGTAGTCGCTCTTTGGCGCGAAAGAGCGCTTTTGCATGTCGCCGATAATCATTTGGAATTATAACCATTCCGGTGCTATTTTAGTAATAATCCCGGTGCATGCACGGTGGCATTGTCGACATACGTACCTATTATCCATTATTATACACGAAGCGGCATCCGCTTTTTGGAATGAATCCAAATTCACATAGATGCAACAAATTCGCACAGATTTGACACATTTTTTAAGGGTGATGAAGCGTGGCCAACAAGCAATATCGTTTAACCGAAGCCGAATGGCATTTTATTCAGGACATGCGCTCCATGGAGATGGATGAGCTGCTGGACATCGTGATTGCCTTGCGCAATGAGGTGCGGGAGCTGGAGAAAAAAGCAGAAATCATCCGCGAGCGGGAAAAGGAGCACTGGCTGGAGGAATACCAGGCTGCGCAGAAGCGGATCAAACATCTGCGCCAGTTCGAGCAGGACCTGCGCAAGACATGGCCACATGACTGAGCAAGGAGCACCCTTCTTCCACCATTTTCCACCAGTGCGCATGAATTTTGGCGGATGGTGTATCCGTGTCAAAAACTTGCCTGAGAAAAGAAGAGCCTGTCACGAAACAAGGGAACCCACGAGAAGGGTTCCCTTGTGTTATAGCCAGAAGCAGCGGCACATATCATGTTGTTAGGCCAAGATCGCTTTGCTCTCTGCTTCCTGCCCAGAGTCTGGCTCTGGCGTGTCACTCGCTTGCTGGACGCGTTCCGGATGGAATTCGTCCTCTTGTTTGGCGATGACAACCGCTGCTACGCCGTTTCCGATCAGGTTCGTAATCGCACGCGCCTCGGACATGAAGCGGTCAACCCCGAGCAGCAAGGCAATGCCTTCGACCGGAATCATCGGGAAAGCTGCCAGTGTAGCCGCCAGCGTAATGAAGCCGGAGCCTGTCACGCCCGCCGCGCCTTTGGACGTAATCATCAAAATGCCGAGCAGCGTCAACTGTTGCCAGATGCTGAGATCAACCCCGTAAGCCTGGGCGATGAACATGGCCGCCATCGACAGGTAGATCGAGGTTCCGTCCAGGTTGAACGAATAGCCTGTAGGAACGACGAGGCCAACGACCGATTTGGAGCAGCCGTACTTTTCCAGACGATCCATCATCCGCGGGAGTGCAGATTCCGAGGAGGAGGTGCCAAGCACGAGCAAAATTTCTTCGCGAATGTATTTGATAAACGAAAAGATGCTGAATTTGTAGTAGCGGGCGATACCGCCCAACACCAGGACGATGAACAAAAACATGGTGATGTACACCGCTGTCATCAGCAGGCCCAGACGGGTGAGAGAGTCGATGCCGAATTTGCCGATCGTGTAAGCCATTGCACCGAATGCCGCCAGCGGGGACACTTTCATAATCATGTTGACGACGCCGAAAAATCCGTGTGTCAGCTTGTCAAACAGCTTGATGACAGGCTGGGAGGCAGGACCCATTGCCGCGAGCGACAGCCCGAACAGGACAGCGAAGAACAGGATAGGAAGCAGTTCGCCTTTTGCCATGGCACCGACGACGTTTTCCGGGATGATGCTGGCGATAAAATCAACGAAGCCGTGGCTCGACTGCGCAGCCGCCTCTGTGTACTTGCTTACGTCGCCGCTTGTCAGGCCCGTTTTGTCGAAGCCTTCGCCCGGTTTGATGAGGTTGACGACGAGCAGCCCGATGGCGAGCGCGATCGTGGTAACGATTTCAAAATAAATCAGCGCCTTGCCGCCGATCTTCCCGACCTTTTTCATGTCGCCCATGCTCGCGATTCCGTTGACGACGGTGAAAAACACAATCGGCGGAATGACCATTTTAATCAGCTTCACAAAAATATCTGCCAATACTTTCAGTTCTGCGCCGAACTTGGGAGCAAAATGCCCGACGATAATCCCGAGGATGATGGCAATCACAACCTGAACGGTCAGGTTTTTAAAGTTGATCCGCATCGAACCGACCCCTTTTCTCTTTCGTCTTTAGAAATGCTGTTGTAAGCGCTTCACTCATCTATTTCGCATTGTATAGAATGGACCATGTTGCATTAATATAGTTGAAATATACGCAAGAGAGCGTGCTTCTAATCTATCGGTGGTTGCGGGTAATGCTGTGGGTAGGTTACCATTCCGTTCTTAGCATTTTGGAGACGGAATTATGTTCAGAAAAAACAGTTTATTTTATACAAAGGAGTTTATGCAACGCTAGTAAAAAAGAGTATATGAAGTATTTTTCAATAATTGACAATTGAAGAAGCAGTTACTATAATATAATTGTTTACAAAATAACCAATTACTGGAGGTTTGGTGCAAATGAAAAAAGTATTATTATCTGGAGCTATGGCGATGGTAATGGCCGTATCTGCCATTACACCTGCGTTCGCTGCTCCTCAAGAGCGATCAATACAGGAAGCACAAGCTAAAGCAAAATGGGACGGGTCTTTTAGCAACAGCTACACAATTCCTAAAAGTTCCATAGTTGCAGCTATTGCAGGTGGAACTGCCACAATCGCTAAACTATTGGAAAAACGTGGAGTACCAACTGAATGGACAGCTCCTGTTGCGGCTGCCATTTCTGCTGGGGTAGGTTCCTCTATAACTGGCGACATCAAAGTTTCTGGAACTACATACTATAAATGGATAAAATTCCCGACAAAAGCTTTCTATCGAGTTGAAACTACAATAAAAATGGGCAGTACTGTTATTTCTAAAGATGTGATCGAGTATGAAGCTGATGCAAATCACGGCGGGGACGTCGCGCCGAAATAATGAAAAAGACCCAACTCCTACCGAATAAGAGGAGTTGGGTCTTTTTGGTTGTAAGTTACCCCCAATCAATCATCGGAGGTATTGTTGCCTGTTTTAAATAGTAATTCGAATAAAACTGATGCACACAGATAAGCAAGCGAAGATATTAACCACACATGGAAACTATCATGGTAGTCTACATACCCAACACGATAAAAGGAAATGAAACCCAATATACCAATTAGTGTAACCGTAAAAAAAGAAAAGTTTTTAAGTATCTTTTTTATAGTCATTCCAGTTATAGCAATCCCCCCTTTTTTCAGAATGATACTACAGAAACCATTTTTTATTCATTATGATACCAAATCGATAAGTGAATTGGAAATAAATCCCTTGAGTTTCGATGTATATACCTGTTAAAAAATGCAATATGATTTACTAACGTTGCATTAATTTTGTCAAATCATTCAAAAACGTCGTATTATTAGGTATTCAATTGTTTTCAGTCATAAAAAATCCTTTACATTTGGTAAGGGGTCAGGTAGTTCCGGTCCAAATCCAACGAAAAGGATAAGACCATGGACAAGAATATCCTATTTTCTTCATTTGTTGACGACCCAAGCATATCTATGCGTTCCCGTTACCGGTGGACAGCTCTGTGTTATCGGATTCGATAATCTTGCTTGGAACGCCACTGAAACGGATAGACACAACGTGTTATGCCTGATGGAAACGCTTGATTCGATAGGAAATCTCATTCGAATCGTTACCAATCGCTTCGATCTGGGAGCCGAAGTATTGAGTGATATCTACCGTTGGTGTTGAGCAATGGATCGGTAGAATGGATTACCAGGCAGCACAAACATCCAGAGGCTGACAGAAACGGAAATAGCCGTTGTCTATTCTTATTGCTGTTGTAATAAGTGTATAAAAAAACCAAATGGCTAGTGGATACCTTTTGCTCCGATGTTATCGTTTTTGTAAGTTTATTTATGATTTATGCAACGTTAGTGAGAATGGTCAAAAAATTGAAAATGATACGGTCATATTGGTTGTTTTGGTCGTTTTGGTCATGGACTCTCCTGAAACTGGAAAGGAAAAAATGCAATGTTGACATACGCTCGACACGATCAGTAGGTAAAGTAAGTTATGTACATAGCGACATGACATGAAAAAGACAACCGGGAGAAGGAGGATTTTCGATGTTCAAAAAGCAGTATCTGGCAGTTTTCTCAGCGGTGGTTCTTGCGACAAGCTTGCTGCCGACAGGCTCTCAGGCAGCGACTGGAACAAAAAACTTGCAGGCAAAGTACAACAATATCAAGGTTTTGTATAACGGCGTAGCCGTTCCGACTACCATCGAACCATTTATCGTCAACGGAACCACCTACATTCCGCTGCGCATGATGGCTGGCGTGTTCAACAAGGAAGTCGTCTGGGATGGCAATACGTACACCATCACGGTAAAAGATCAGGCTGATGCCCAGCACGCGGCTGAACTGGCGGCGCGCGATGCGCAAATCCGCAGCCTGCAAAGCAAGATCGACTCGCTGAACAAACAAATCGCTGACCTGGAAGACGATCTGGAAGATGCGAAGAAGAAAAAAGACGACGATTTCGACGATGAACTGGATGACTTGGAAGATCAACTGAACGACGACTACGAAGATTTCCGCGGCGCTGAGTGGGATATTTCCCTGAGCGGCGACGAGGATGAGATCGAGGTGGAAATCGCTCTCGACTTCGACGAGTATGAGGACGAATTGGACGATTCCGACTTTGAAGACCTCGTGATTAACGTCATCGAAGACATCTGGGATGAATTCGACGATGCAGACGTAGTCGGCGAGATCGTCGACAGCAGCAACAACGACAAGACAAAATACGATTTTGAAGGCGATGCAAGAGATGGCGACATCTCCTTCGAGGACGACATTATCAACTAATCGCATTCAAATAAGGCCTTGCCTCTTATACAGGGGCAAGGCTTTTTTCCTATTTTCCATAATCCGCAAATCCAAATATAAAAAGAACGAGGTAAACTGATAGTATAGTAGTACCTACTAGAAGGAGAGAACCATGCGAGCAATCGCAAATGGGAGAATAGGGAGCTTATGAAAAGCATTTTGTTGGTAGAAGACGAACTGGTGATCTCGCGTGTACTGAAAGCGTACCTGCAAAAAGCGGGCTATCAGGTCTGGCAGGCTGAAGACGGAGTAGAAGCGATCCGCCTGTTTGACGAAAAAAAGCCGGCTCTCGTTCTATTGGATCTCATGCTCCCCGAGCGGAGCGGTTGGGAGATTCTGCAGTATATTCGGGAAAAAAGCGCCTGTCCGGTCATTATCATGACAGCGCTGGGGCAAACCGATCAAAAGCTGAAAGGGCTGAATCAGGGAGCCGACGATTACATAACAAAGCCGTTTGTCGCCGAGGAAGTGGTGGCGAGGGTCAATGCCGTGCTGCGTCGGTCGGTTATTTTGGTGAAGGATCAGGAGACGCGTTTTTTCGGCAGTCTGAAAATCAATTTCCAGTCCCATAACGTCACGCTGCACGGGCTGGAACTGGTGTTTCATCCGCGCGATCTGTCCCTGCTGCTTTTTCTCGCGCAAAATCCGAACCAGACATTTACCCGCGAGCAGTTGATTGAGCAGGTGTGGGGAATGGACTACGGAGGCAGTGACCGTGCTGTGGACCTGGCCATCAAGCGCGTGAGAAAAACATTGGAAAATTGGCCCGCCCATGAAGGCGAGATTAAAACGCTGCGAGGGGTGGGTTATCAGTTCTGTGTTTACTAAGAAAAAGGAGCCCGTTTCGCTCCTGCGCTACTGGACGACCCGTTACCTGCTGACTCTTGCCGTAGGCTTGCTCATCGTCGGGGCGGTGTCTGCCTATTGGATCAAATATGCTGCGGTTGAAAAGCAAATCGAGGTGACGCGGCTGTTTGCCGAGGAAGTGGCGGATCGGGTCGTAGACGACGAAGGCAACATTTTGGTCGGAGACAAGCTGCATCAGGTGCTGGACAATCGGCGCAGGTTCATGGGAGTGGATCGCAACCTTGTTCTGTTCATCAAAAACAGTGAGGGAGAGGTCATCTACAGACGCCCGGGGATACTGCCGCCCGTGCTTGAAAAGACGCTTCCCAGTTTGCTTGAGCGGGCGGATACGGACGACACGATCAGGCAAGCATCAGGCGACACGCTTTACGTAATCAGGGAAAATTTGGAATATAATGACAATCGGATCGGGAAGGTCATCCTGCTGTTTCCGGAAACCGACATCAAGATCGGCAGGGAGCAACTGCAGTATTTGGTCATCATGCTCGTCAGCCTTGGCATACTCGGCTGGGCCGTCATTTACTTTCACTCCCGGCGGCTGTCGGAGCCGATTCAGCAAGTCGTGCTGTCGGCGCGCAAAATCGTGGAAGGCAACTACGATGTCGCGATCACGCAGCCAATCCAGGAACGGGAAATTCACGAGCTGGTCTACACGTTCAAGGAGATGGCTGACCGCCTGCGCCAACTGGAAAGCATGCGGACAGAGCTGTTGGCCGGAGTAACGCACGAGCTGAAAACGCCCGTGACCTCGATCAGCGGGCTGGTCCAGGCGATTAACGATGAAGTCGTATCGGGGGCAGAGCAGAAGGAATTTTTGGAGATATGCCTGCGCGAAACAAGGCGTCTGCAAAAAATGGTCGAGGACTTGCTCGATTTCAACTCGTTTGCCGTAGGGGCGATTACCGTCCACAAGGAGGAGCAGGACATCAGCAAGCTGGTCAGGGAAATCGCCTCGCAGTGGCGAATCGTGCAAGACCTGGGGGCGATCTCGTTTGAGGTCGTCATCCCGGAAAAATCTGTGACCGTTTTTGTTGACCCGGGCCGCGTCCAGCAAATTTTGACCAACCTGCTCAACAACGCGAGACAGGCGATCGGAAAAGCAGAGGCCGAGGGGAGCATCCAGCTTGTTTTGTACGAAACCGAAGGCGACATGCGCATCGACGTGAAGGACAACGGACACGGGATTCCGGCAGAGGAGCAGCCGCTTGTCTTCGAGCGGTTTTTTCGCGGCAGCAACAAAAAAGACAAGGTGCGGGGGCTGGGACTTGGGCTGTCGTACTCGCGCATGATGGCCAAAGCGCTGGGCGGCGACCTCATGCTTCGGCAAAGCAGTGAACAGGGCTCGGTCTTTACCCTCATCCTGCCTAAGCAGACGTAAAGACGGGCGAGAGCGGAAGAGCTTCACCGTCTCTGGTGAAGCTCTCTGATTTTTTCCATCAAGTCAGCCCCGATGCTGTCTGCGAACTTGTCGTAGACTGGCTGCACGGCTTGAATCCAGGCTGCGCGCTCTTCTTCTGTCTGCACGTGGATCTGGATGTTTTTCTGCTCCTGGAGCATGCGCAGTTGGCTCGCGTTCATGGAAATAGCCAGTTGATTGTTGTACGCGGTCGCTTCCTGCATCGCCTCTGTGATCGCTTGCTGAATATCCGGGGGGAGCTTGTTCCAGAACGATTGATTAATGACGACCGCGTAGCCGAGAAAGCCGTGGTCGCTGATGGTCATATACTTTTGCACTTGATACAGCCGCTTCGTGTACACGTTGGAAATCGTGTTTTCCTCGCCGTCCACTTTTCCGCTCGCCAGCATGCTGTACAGGTCGCCGAAGTACGAGCCGATCGGAATGGCATGAAAAGAGCGAAACTGTGCTTCCAGCACGGCGCTCGGGATGATGCGAAAACGTTGGCCGACGAAGTCGTCTGGCGTAATCAGCGGGCGATTCGCCGTCATCTGCTTGAAGCCGCTCGACCAGAAGGCCAGCCCCTTCATATCGGATTGTTCCAGCGTGGAAAACAGCATTTGCCCGATTTCGCCGTTGAATACGTTTTCCACGTCCTCCTGCGTCCGAAACAGATAGGGCAATTCGAGCACAGCCCAGGCGGGAATCATGCTCGACAGGTGGGAGAACGCAGGCGCGATCATTTGCACCTCGCCGTTTTGCAGGGCCGATATCTCCGTCTTTTCGGAGTGCAGCACGCTGTTGGGGAACACTTGCACCTCGACGCGTCCGTGAGTCTTGTCTTTGACAAGCTGCGCGAACCGTTCCACCGTCAAGCCTTTTGGCGTGTTTTCCGCAACCACGTGGCTGAATTTGATGATGATGCGCTCGGACAGTCCCTCCTGCACCTCGTCATAGCCGAGCTTCGCCATCGACAGGTCTGTCCCGAAGCCGATCATGACAGCGCTCACAAGCGCGATCATCACAAACAGCGCGATGCTCAGAAAAGATTTCATCTTTTTTCACCTGCCCACGATCAGTTGATTTGCTGGATGTACTGTACCAAAATATAGAGAAGCAAGCAATCCCCACTGGAAAGGAAGAGCTGGTCTGTTCAAACAGTTAACGATCAAATGGAAGATTATGCTGCTTTCGGTGGGAATCGTGCTGTTCTCTCTGGTTATTGGGCTGCTGATTATTGTGGGAGGCATGATTCGGGTCACGGAAAATCAGCTTGGCCAACGGCTGATGACGATCGCCCGCACTGTCGCCCAGATTCCGCTGGTGCAGGAAAGCATCCAGGAGCCGGACGGCTGGCGGCAGATCAACCCGACGGCGCACAAGCTGAGAGTCGTCAATGACGTGACGTACATCGTCGTCTTGAATATGGAGCGGGTGCGCTACTCCGACCCGCTGGACGAGCGGATTGGCACCGTGTTCGAGGATGCGGCTGTCGAGGAGGCGTATTCTGAGCACTCCTATTTGCAAAAGGTGAAAGGGGACATGGGCACGGCGCTTCGTGCTTACGTGCCGATCATGGACGAGCAGCACCAGCAGGTCGGGGTGGTGCTGGTGGGCCGGGTGATGCCCGGCACGTGGGAGGTCATGAAAAGCGAGCGCGGCAACATCGCGCTGACGCTGATTCTCTCGCTTTTGGTCGGCGTCTGGGGCAGCTATTTGCTGGCTCGCCACATCAAAAAGCAGATGCTCGATCTGGAGCCGGAGCAGATCGCGCGCATCCTGGTCGAGCGGACGGCAACCTTCCACGCCATGCACGAAGGGGTCATCGCCATCGACAACCGGGAGCACATCACGATTTTCAACGATCGGGCCAAGCAAATTTTCGGGATCGAGGGAGACGTATTGGGAAAATCCATTCGCTCGGTACTGCCCGACACCCGCTTGCCCGAGGTGCTGGAACTGCGGCAAAACTTTACGAACACCGAACTGCACGTAGGCAATGCCTTGCTCTGGTCCAACCGCTTTTTGATTAAAGTCGAGGACAAGATCGTCGGCGCCCTCGCCATCTTCCAGGACAGGACAGAGGTTGCGCGGATGGCGGAGGAACTGACAGGGGTCAAGGAGTTTGTCGGCGCCCTCCGCGTCCAAAACCACGAGCACATGAACAAGCTGCACACGATCGCGGGCTTGCTGCAGCTCAACCAATACGACAAGGCGCTCGCCTACCTGTTCGAGATCAACGAGGAGCAGGAGGAACTGACGTCTTTTCTGACGACGCGGATCATGGATGAAAACTTGTCCGGGCTGTTGATCGGCAAGGTCAGTCGCGGCAAGGAACTGGGCATTCGCGTGGTCATCGACAGGATGAGCCACCTGGAGAAATTTCCACCCTACATGGACCACCACAACTTCGTGCTCATTCTGGGCAATCTGATCGAAAATGCATTTGACTCGCTGGAGCAGTGCGAGCGTGCGGACAAGGAGATTACGATCAGCATCGAGCAGGATGAAGAGGTGTGCTCGATTCTCGTGGAGGACAACGGGATCGGGATGGACGAAGAGACGCGCGAGAAGATGCTGGAAAGAGGCTTCTCCACCAAAAGCCGGGCGAACCGCGGACTCGGTCTGCACCTGGTGCATCAACTGGTGCGAAAAGGAAGGGGCGAGCTGGTCTGCCATTCCCGGCCGGGAGCAGGAGCGAGCTTCATGATTACATTCCCGATGAAGGAGGTGGACGAATAGTGGAGACGGACAGCATTCGCGTACTGGTAGTGGAAGACGATCCGATGGTGCAGGAGATCAACAAGCAGTTTATCGAGCGCGTGCCAGGCTTCACCGTCGTCGGGATGGCGGCGAACGGGGCCGACGGCGTGTGGATGGTGCAGGAGCTGGGGCCGGACTTGGTCATCATGGACATTTTCATGCCGATTCAGGACGGGGTCAAAGCGCTCGCGGAGCTGCGCGCGGCCGGTCAGGACGTCGATGTCATTGTGGTGACCGCGGCCAAGGACAAGGCGACGATTCAGGCGATGCTGCGCGGCGGCGCGATGGACTACATCATCAAGCCGTTCGCGTTTGACCGGATGAAAAAGTCGCTGGAAACCTACCGCGAGTTTCGCCAGAAGATCGAACAGGCAGGGGCGGCTTCGCAGGATGAGGTAGACCAGCTTTTGTTTCGCGGGGCGTCAGAGCGCGAAGAGGAACAGGCTCGCTCGGCTTCGGCAGGCACAGGCAGCAAGCTGAGTCCGCTGCCAAAAGGGCTACACGCCGTGACGTTAGAGCAGATCATTCGCCAGCTCGACAACGAGGACCAGGCGCTGTCGGCGGAAGATGTGGCGGAGCGGGTAGGCATCGCCAGGGTGACGGCGAGGCGCTATCTGGACTACCTGGAGAAGGCCGGGATGGTGAGAATCGACGTCAGCTACGGCGGAGTCGGCAGGCCGACGAATCGCTACGTGCGCGTCGACGAGCATGAGACAGGGGGTGGCAGGCGGGCATGATCGACTTTGAAGCCATATTGGACGGGCTGTTTGACATCGTTCACGTGACGGATGAAAAAGGACGGACACTGTATTGCTCCGGGCGCTACGAAGAGTTTTTCGGGATCGATCCGCAGGAAATGATCGGCAAGCCGATTGAGGAATTTTACCATCTGGGCTATTTTTCCCCGACGATTACGATGCGCGTCATTCGCGATCGGAAAAAGGTGCACACGATCCAGACGACCCGGAAAAAACGCCGGCTGCTGGTCGAGGGCACCCCGCTCTGGGACGCGGACGGCAACTTTTGTGGAGTCGTCAACACGTCGATTGACATTACCGACCACGAGCAGTTGCAGCAGGAGCAAAATGAGCGCAAGTACGTCGGCGGCCTTTTGCAAAGCGAAATGACAAAGGAGAACAGCAGGCGAAAAGGCAAAATCAGTCTCGTCTACCGCAGCCAGTCGATGGAGCAGGTCACCGCGCTGGCGGAAAAGCTGGCGCAGGTCGAGTCGTCCATGATTTTGCTGGGAGAATCGGGCGTCGGTAAAGGCGTGCTCGCGAAGTACATCCACGAATGCAGCCCGCGCGCAGACAAGCCGTTCGTCCACATCAACTGCGGAGCGATCCCGGAGACGTTGCTGGAATCGGAGCTGTTCGGATACGAAAAAGGAGCGTTTACCGGAGCGGACAAGGACGGCAAAGCGGGCCTGATCGAAAAGGCGAACGGCGGCACGCTGTTTTTGGACGAGATCGGAGAGATGCCGCTCGTCTTGCAGGTGAAGCTGCTCAACGTCTTGCAGGAAAAAACGATTACGCCCGTAGGCAGCGCCGTTCCGCGCAAGGTCGATGTGAAGCTGATTACCGCCACCAACCAAAACTTGCGGCAAATGGTCAAAGAGGGCAGGTTTCGCGAAGATTTGTACTACCGGATTCACGTCGTGCCGCTGGAAATTCCGCCGCTGCGGGAACGCCGCGAGGAAATTCCGGTGCTCGTCCATTATTTCCTGGGCGTTTTTTGCGAAAAGTACTGTCTGGATCGGCAGCTTTCCGACGCCTGCTTCCGGATTCTCGCGGAATACGATTGGCCAGGCAATGTGCGCGAATTGGAAAATGTAGTGGAGCGGCTCGTGGTGACCGCCCCTGACGTCCTCATTACGCCGACGCAAATCCCCCGGTACATCCACAGCCATGAGGATAGCGCCTTGGGCGGCATCAAGGTCGAGCGGGTGATGCAGATGCAGGAGGCGATGGAGGAAGTCGAACGGCAGTTGCTGCAGCGCGCCTACGAGCAGCACAAGACGACGACAAAAGTAGCGGAAGCGCTCGGCATCAGCCAGCCATCCGCCAGCCGGAAGCTGAGAAAGTGGGTATTCACAGGTGAATAATCGCTATTCGCGCGTGAATAGCATGCAGGATGGTTCCTGCGCGAATGGGCGGTGCTTGTATGCGGCCGTGAATAGCCGCTGTACATACAGGGAGCGGGCAGCTTGTTGGCATTGTTTTTGCAATATTGAAAAAGTCATGAACGGATGAGGGAACGCATACGTGTGTGCAAAAGCTGCTTGCGCAAGGGCCGCTGTGGACAGATGGACAATTGATAAAGGGAGACGTGTCGGATGAATAAAGGAAAAGCATTGCGGGCAGGAGATACAATCGGGCTGGTCGCCACTTCCAGTCCCGCTACGGAAGAGGTGCTGGGCAAGGCAGTGGCCGCGATCATGGAGATGGGCTTCAAGGTAAAGGTCGGGCAGACGTGCTATGAGACGTACGGCGGCTATTTGGCGGGCACCCCGGAGCAGCGGGCAGGCGAGCTGAACGCGATGTTTGCCGACGACGAGGTGGACGGCATCATGTGCATGCGCGGCGGTTACGGGTCCCCGCAAATTTTGCCGCTGCTCGATTACGACCTCATTGCGCAAAATCCGAAGCTGTTTGTCGGGTACAGCGACATTACTGCGCTGCACGCCGCTTTTGGACAGGTATCGCATCTGGCGACCTTGCACGGGCCAATGGCGACCTCGGATATTGCGCACGGCCTGGACGACTGGACCAGGCAGTATTTGCTGCGGGCGCTGACCCGGCCTGAGCCGCTCGGGCCGATCATCAACCCGCCGGGAGAGGACATTCTCTGTCTCGTGGAAGGGCAGGCGTACGGCCCGATTGTCGGCGGAAACCTCGCTTTGATCGCCACGCTAATGGGCACGCCGTATCAGGTGGATACCCGCGGCAAAATCCTGTTTCTGGAAGACATTGACGAGGAGCCGTATCGCGTAGATCGCATGCTGACACAGCTTGCGCTCGGCGGCCTGTTCGCCGATTGCGCAGGCATCGTCATCGGCACGTGGACCAACTGCGAGCCGAAGAAGCGCGAAGGCTTTTCCGTCTGGGACGTGTTCCAAAACATCGTCGTGCCTTACGGAAAGCCGACGATCTGGAACGTGCAGATCGGGCACGGCTCTTACAATATGGCGCTGCCCTTCGGCGTCGAGGCTACGCTTGACGCGACTTCAAGAATACTCGCGGTAGAGGAGAGTGTGACCGTATGAGTCCCGGACAAAACGACTGGATCATGCAGCAAGCGCAGGAGCTGCTTCCTTGGCTGAGGGCAGTTCGCCGCGATTTTCATCAATTTCCCGAGTTTGGGCTGGAGGAGTTTCGCACACAGGAAAAAATTAGCGCCTACTTGAACGAGTTGGGGATTCCGCATGCAAAAGTGGCGGGCACAGGTGTCGTCGGACTGATTGAAGGCGCACGGCCAGGAGCTGTCGTCGGGCTGCGCGGCGACATGGACGCGCTGCCGATTGTAGAGGAAAACGCCGTGGAGTACCGCTCGCAAATCGCCGGACGGATGCACGCCTGCGGCCACGATGCCCACATGACGTGCCTGCTCGGTGCGGCGCGGCTGCTCGCGGCGCAGAAGCAGCAACTGTCCGGCAGCGTGAAGCTGTTTTTCCAGCCTGCGGAAGAGACGGTGGGCGGGGCGCTGCCGATGATCCGCGAAGGCGTGCTCGACAACCCGCGCGTGGAAGCGGTTTTTGGCTTGCACGTATCGCCTGAGCTGGCTGTCGGTAGCATCGCGGTCAAGTACGGACAGATGAATGCGGCCTCTGACGATGTGCACATTGTCGTCCGCGGGGAAAACGGGCACGGAGCCTACCCGCACAACGGCAAGGACGCAATCGTGATCGCGGCTCACGTCATTACCGCCCTGCAGACGATCATCAGCCGCAACGTCGACCCGCGCGACTCGGCGGTGCTTTCGCTCGGCATGATCGCTGGCGGGACGGCAAGCAACATCATCGCCTCGGAAGTGAAGCTGACCGGAACGATTCGGACGCTGGACAAAAAGGTGCGGGCAATGGTGAAAGAGCGCGTGCGCGAGGTAGCCGAACTGACGGCGAAAAGTCTCGGCGGCTCGGCAGAGGTGGCGTTCGAGGAAGGCTACACCTCGCTCATCAACGACAACGCTATGGTCGACCTGGTGAAAAAGTGCGGCGAAGAACTGCTCGGAAGAGAGCGGGTCAAGGTGAACGAGCTGCCGAGCCTGGGCGTGGAAGATTTCGCCTTTTTCGCGGAGCATGTCCCGAGCGCCTTTTACCACCTCGGGGTGCGCAATGAGGAAGCGGGCTTCGTCTATCCTGTCCACCATCCGCGCTTTGACCTCGATGAGCGTAGCCTGGTGATCGGCACAGCGATGCAGACGTACAACGCGATCACCTTTTTGCAGGAGCGGGCGGCCAGCTTGCAGGAAAAATAACGCAGGCTTCTCACACGCCGTTTTTCAAGGCAGGGTCCGGGTATAGGATGAGGCGAGCGGCGGAACACTACAGACGCTGTATCTTTTTCATCAGAGAAAGGAGCGTCTTTTTCATGAGCATGACGATAAGTCGGCCCGTCACCGATGTCTTAAATAAACAGGTTGCCAACTGGTCTGTGATGTATGTGAAACTGCACCATTTCCACTGGTATGTAAAAGGTCCGCACTTCTTTACGCTCCACGCCAAGTTCGAGGAACTGTACAACGAGGCGGCGACATATGTGGACGATCTGGCGGAGCGGCTGCTTGCCGTCGGCGGCCAGCCTGTCTCGACCATGAAGGCCTGTATCGAGCAGGCTTCGATCAAGGAAGCGGCTTCTGGCGAGACAGCCGAGCAGATGGTGCAGGCGGTCGTGAACGACTTTACGACGTTGATCGGCGAGCTGAAGGAAGGGATCGTCGCCGCAGAGGCAGCCGATGACGAAGCGACGGGCGACATGTTTTTGGGAATGAGCGAAAGCCTGCAAAAGCATGTGTGGATGCTGCAGGCGTATTTGGGAAAATAAGCGCAAGCAGGAGAGCAAGCTGATGCCGTCGGTGTCAGCTTGCTTTTTTATCCAGATAAGAATTTGTGGATTCGCCAAAAAACGTGTAAGAAAATGCGGGCTGCGGTATCTAAATGCTGAAAGGGAGGGGAGGACGCTGAGAGACAAAGAACTGCTGCCGTCGCTCTCGATTCTTCGCACGACAGTCGACGTCTCGCTGGAAGCGATCATGGACGCTCATCTGTACCGGATTTACCGTCTCTGCTGCTGGCTTGTCCAGGACAGGCAGGTCGCAGAAGATATTGCCCAGGAAGTGTTTTTGCGCGCGTACCAGCACCTGCCACGCTTTCGCGGAGAGAGCAAAATCGAGACGTGGCTGTATCGGATTGCGGTAAATGAGTGCAAACGCTACATGCGCTCGTGGTCGTTTCGGCATTTGCTGTATCAGGCGGAACCGGCTGTGCCTGGCTTTTCCGGGCTGGAAGAGGAAGTGCTGCAAAAAGAAGAGTGGCGCCAACTGGCAGGCTGTATGGCGAAGCTTTCGTATCGTCATCGGCAAATGCTGGTTCTCCACTACTACGAAGAACTAAGCGCGGAAGAGATCGCGGCGGTTCTCGGCATATCGCCCGGCGCTGTCTACACCCGTTTGCACCGCGCGCGCGAAAAGCTGAAAAAGCTGTTGCTAAAGGAGGGAGAACCGTGGACGTAGAAAAAGGATTGCGCCAATTGGCAACAGTCGAACGGCAAGCGTGGAAGCTCGACGACGAGCGGAAGGCACGCATGGAGCAGAACATTCTCACACAGGCGAAAAGACGGAAAAGCGCGCTCCCGCGAATCGGAGGGGCGGTTGCTGCCGGAATCGTGCTGGCGGTCACGGTCGGCGTCGGCCTTCAGGTTGGTGTGAGCAATCAAGGGGGCAAACATCCGTTGGAAGCGCCCTATGGCGAAGCGGTACTCAGTCAGCGCGCGGCTCAGCTAATCGAGATCATGGCCTTGTACGGCGGAGTACACGCAGCGAAAATTTCCGCTTCTCCGTTGGCGGGAGTTTTTGCCGAGGCGCAGGAAGCCGTTCTGTTGGAGGAACCGTACAGGAAGGTGCACATCCTCTTTTTTCCGGAAGGGTACAGGGCCGATCAAATCAAGATCGTGGAGGACTTCACTCGCCCGAAGGAGGTCACTTATACGTTTCAGGGGGCGAAGCTGCGGGAGGATCTCCTGCCGCTTTCGGCGAGCGGCCCGACGTATTTGTATGCGGTCAAAAACGTCCTGTTTCTGACCAACAGCTTGTCGCTGCATGCGGACGTGAAATTTGCGCTGGACCGCGAGCAGCGGCATGAACAGTTTTTGCAAAGCTTCGGGCTGTCGCTGTCGGCGTATGCGTACCTCCACGATTACAAGCAAAACGCGATCTATACAGACATGGGTTGGAAGCAAGACGCGCTGAAACAGATCGGGCTGCTTTCCCGCCAGCCGATGGTGGAGCGCGGAACGGCCTACAAGGGCAGTATTCCTGCCGTCTTTTTGAAAAAAGACGAGCCAGTGGCTGTCGTCATATACAATGACGGGCTGGGAAGCAACCACCTTGCCAAATATCGCTGGGACGAGCAGGCGCAAAAGTGGGAGCTGGAAGAAAAAAAGCGCATGCCCGCAACAGGTCCGGCAGCGACGGCGACGTAACAGCGAGGCGGGATTTTCCGTGGGTGCGCATCTGTTTTCCATAAACAAAGAAGGTGCTGTGGCTCTATTTGGGACATCCCTCTTGTTCCCAAGAGAGGCATGCTAGTGTAAACTTACCTTGTGATGAAACAAAGAAAGCACTTTCATGATGGAAAGGATGTACATTCCCATGGCATCACCCTACGTTACGTTTAATCGCGAGCAGTGGAGAGCGCTGCGGGCCTCCACACCGCTTACCATATCAGACGAAGAGCTCGCCTGTTTGCAGGGGTTGAACGAAAATATATCCATGACTGAAGTGACCGATATTTACTTGCCGCTGTCTCGGCTGCTGAATTTGTACGTCGGCGGCATGCAGGAGCTGTATCAGGCGACGCATACGTTTTTGGGCAACCAGGACGGCAAGGTGCCGTTTATCATCGGGATCGCCGGAAGCGTGGCGGTCGGAAAAAGCACGACAGCGCGTATTTTGCAGACGCTTTTGTCGCGCTGGCCGAATCATCCCAAGGTCGATCTGGTGACGACGGACGGCTTTTTGTATCCGAACCGCGTCTTGGAAGAGCGGGGGATCATGAAGCGCAAAGGCTTCCCGGAAAGCTACGACCTGCGCCGCTTTATCAACTTTTTGGCCGATGTGAAGTCCGGTCTTCCCGAGGTCAAGGCCCCGGTCTACTCCCACCTCGTCTATGACATCGTGCCAGGGGAATGGCAGACTGTCCGCCAGCCCGACATCCTGATCGTGGAAGGCTTGAACGTGCTCCAGCCGCCAAAAGGCGACGAGCCGCATATTTCCGAGGTGATCGTCTCCGACTTTTTCGATTTTTCGATTTACGTGCACGCCGAGGAAAAAGATATTTTGCAATGGTACGTGGAGCGGTTCAAGCTGCTGCGCCAGACGGCATTTTCCGATCCGAACTCGTATTTCCGGCGCTACGCGAGCCTGTCTGATGAGGAAGCGACAGAGGTGGCGACAGGCATCTGGACGGAGATCAACGGAGCCAACTTGGTGCAAAACATTTTGCCGACGCGCGTCCGTGCCCAGTTGATTTTGAACAAGGGACAGGACCACATGGTGCAAAGCGTCAAGCTGCGCAAGCTGTAAACACATGGGAGGGGGATCGCTTGTGAAAATGATTAGCGCTTGCCTGATCGGCTGCGAATGCCGCTACGACCAAAAATCGTGTCTGGACAAGGAACTGGAGCAGTTGCTACGGGACGGCAAAGTAATCCCTGTCTGTCCGGAGCAGTTGGGCGGCTTGCCTACTCCGCGTCCGCCAGCGGAGATTGTCGGGGGAGACGGAAACGACGTGCTGGATGGGCGGGCAAAAATTATCGACCAGACAGGCTGTGACGTGACGGCTGAATTTGTGGCGGGCGCTTATCAGGCGCTGAGGCTGGCGCAAACGGTCGGGGCGACGTCTGCCATCCTGAAAGAAAACAGCCCGTCCTGTGGCAGCTCGTTCGTGTACGACGGCCAGTTTTCCGGGAAAAAGGTGCCGGGAGCTGGCGTGACGGCGGCGCTGTTTCGCAGACACGGCATAGAGGTGAAGTCGGAGCGGAACTAGCTTTAGCGCATTGGAAAACTTGGCTGCGCCAAGCCATCGGCGCAGCCTTGGTTGCCCTTGTACTCACCCACGCATCCCCAGCCGAAAAGCAGAGGAAAAGAAAGAACCCGCCGCAAAGCAATAGCGCCGTTTTTCGGAAGCGAAGCTGCGAATAGTAGGGGCGGAAAATAAGGGCAGAGAGCAGGAAATAGACGATATTGGCGAGGAAAAAGACTAGCTCTTGTTCCCCGTGAAGCAAGCGGTGCACTTCGTTTTGCAGCTTTATCCATGTGGACTCGGTGCTCTCGGCAGGAATCAGCCGCTCCCGAACGTAGTCAGGGCCGGAAACCGTATGGTACGCGACGGCATTTCCTGTCTGATCCCGTTCGTATTCGATTTTGTACATGACGTCGGAAAAGAGCGACTTCGTGTAAACCAGCTCATCGGTGGCAAAGTGGTGGCGCTCCTTTGCGTTTTCCCAGACGATGAACCAACTGAAAAAGAGCGCGATCACTACCGTCAATTGCCAGTATGATTTTGGTTGTACGCGTCCTTTTGGTGTGCTTTGCAAATTCGATCATGCCTTTTTTGTGGTTTTTTACAAATTATACCACAAAAACCCGTGCGCGTAGCAGATGGCTGTGCGCACGGGTTTTTGTTTCGGTTTCTACTCGTTTACGAAAACGTCTCGATAAACCGCTTGGCAGCCTTGGACAAGTGTCGGCCCGACTGCCAGACGACAGCGGCAGACGAGTAAATGGACGTCCCGGCAAGCCTGATTCCGCGGATTTGTTCGCTCTTGTGCGTCTCCCAGGCGGAAATCGGGACGATGGACGAGCCGACGGAAGCGGCGACCATGCTGACGATCAGCGAGATGTCCGGGCATTCGCAGATGACGTGCGGCGCAACGCCAAGGCGCGAAAACTCTTTGACGATCAGGTCGTAAATGCCAAGGCCGGGCAGGCTGGGCATGATGAGCGGAAGCTGAGCGATTTCCCGCATGTGAATCTCGGTGCGGTCCGCATACGGCGAGCTTGCGGGGACGATCAGGACGAACGCCTCTTCCTCCAGCGGAATCATCGTGCAGTTGTTGAGCGAGTGGGGCAGGCGCACGATCGCGACCTCGATGGTGCGTCGCTCCAGCCACTGGTTGAGCAGTTGGGTATCGCCCTTCCAGACTTTGTAGGTAATGAGCGGATATTTTTGCTGAAACAGGCGAATCTGCTCCGGCAGACGGTAGGCGGACAAGGCGCTCACCCCGATGGACAGCGTCCCGCGAATGCCTTCGCCCGTTTCTTTTACTTCGGAGAGCGCTTCCTCCATCTGGTGGACGATGTTGAGCGCCTGGCGGTACAAGGTAAGCCCGGCTTCGGTCAGCTCCATCCGCTTCCCGGAGCGCTCCACGAGCGTGACGCCCAGCTCGTCCTCCATTTGCTTGAGCTGCTGGCTCAAAGGAGGCTGGGCCATGTTCAGCCGTTTCGCCGCCCCTGTAATTTGGCCTTCCTCCGCGATGGCGATAAAGTAGCGCAATTGCCGTATATCCACGTGTCATCCTTCTTTCGTTTTGCTCAACTATATGATTTCGATATGAAAATCAGATTTACTCGATATTTTTCATATTGTTGTTGCTATGATAGCATATGTTTCAGCAAAACATCGAGAGACGACGAAAGAAGGAAGGGAAATAGACGTGCGTACGTGGCTGGATAAGCTGTTTCACTTGCGCGCTTGCGACACGACGTTTCAACGGGAGCTGATCGCCGGATTTATCGGCTTTGTCACCATTGTCTACATTGTTGCCGTAAACGCTTCGATTTTGCAGGATGCCGGAATCCCGATGGAGGCAGGGATTTTGGCAACTGTTCTGACCGCTTTTATCGGATCGCTGTTAATGGCCTTCTGGGCGAATGCCCCGATCATCCTCGTCCCCGGCATGGGGATTAATGCGCTGTTCACCTATACGCTCTGCCAGTCGATGGGCCTCTCCTGGCAGGAAGCGCTGGCGGCTGTATTCGTTTCCGGCCTGATCTTTACCGTCATCGCCTTTACCCGCGCGGCGGCGATTTTGTCCAATGCGATTCCCGCTTCGCTGAAGGAAGCGATTACGGTAGGCATCGGCTTGTTTTTGACCTTTATCGGGCTGCAAAAAGGCGGCCTGATCGTCACCAATCCGTCCACATTCGTCGCGCTGGGCGATTTGTCCAGCCCGCATGTGCTCGTGACGTTGGTAACGCTCCTCCTCACGCTGATCCTGTTTGTGCGCAATGTCCCCGGCAACTTCCTGATCGGGATTGCGGCTGGTACGGGACTTGGCTTTTTGTTCGGGATCGTCGAGCCGGGGACAGGAGAGACGTTTTCGTTTGCGCAGTACGGACAAGTATTGGGCGGCATGTCGTTTTCCGCCATCTGGACCTTGCCGTTCTGGATCGCGACCTTTTCGCTTGCGATGGTGATCGTGTTTGAAAACATCGGCTTGCTGCACGGGCATACGGCGATGATCGGCCAGCCGCAAAAGTTCCGCCGCTCGCTGCAAGCAAATGCTTTGTCGGCGGCTATCTCCGGCATCCTGGGAACGAGTCCGACCGTATCCACGGTAGAGACGGCAGCCGGAATCGCGGCAGGTGGGCGGACCGGGCTGACCACGCTCGTCACCGGGACGCTTCTGTTGTTCTCGCTCGGCCTGATTCCGGTGGTGAAAATGATTCCGGACGGCGCGGTTGCGCCTGTGCTCATCATCATCGGGGCACTGATGCTGCAAAATGTGCAAAACATCAATCTGAAAGACTTTTCGGAGGGCTTCCCCGCCTTTTTGATTATCGCGATCATTCCGCTGTCCTACAGCATCGTGGACGGCATCGCTTTCGGCTTCGTGGCGTACCCGCTGATGAAGCTCGCGCTGGGCAAGCGCCGGGAAGTGCCTGCCTTGCTGTACGTCATCGCCGGGTTGTTTTTGCTCAATCTGATGCTGCCTGTATTCACGTAAGGAAGAGATACCCCGACTTTCCGGTGGGGTATTTTTTTTGTCCTTCTGCCTTCTGGTACGGTATGGCCGAGGGGGAATGGACAGTGAGACAGTGTGTGCACGGAGAGGGCTTTTCGGTTGATCCGCAGACGCATTCGCCGGAGTTGCTGCGGACATGGTCCGGCAAGCAGTTGTTTTGTCAACAGTGTGGGGCGAAAGTGATCTTTCGGCACGGACAGCGCGTGGCTCCGCACTTTGCCCATGTAGCGAGCAGTTGCTGTGACGCTGGCGAGCCGGAGACAGCCGAGCACAAGGCGGGAAAACAACTGCTGGTGGAGTGGGTCCGGGAGCTGTATCCCGCGAATCACACGCGTCAGGAAGCGTATTTGGAAGAGATCGGGCAGCGCGCAGATGTTTTGACGATTTTCCCGAACGGACAGCGGCTTTGTATCGAATACCAATGCTCACGGATCGAGGACAAGGCATTGCGCAAACGAATCGAGGGATATGACCAGGCGCAGATCGCGCAAATCTGGATCATCGGGAAAAGCGTCTTTGCGAGCAGGTCTGTCAATCGCTTTCGTCTGCAAGCCTGGGAGAAAACGATTTGGGAGAGGCAGCGCCTGCTGTGCCTGCTCGATCCGCTCGGGAGGAAGCGCCTGGACGTGCTCCTGGATTTGGCAGCAGTGGCGGGAGCGAAGACGCTGTTTTCCTGCAAGCGCAGGGCGGAGTGGGAGCTTTCGCGGTTGAAGCTCACGCCGGAAGCGCAGCTTTTGCAGGCAGACGATGCCCCGCTGGCGGCGGAAAAGACGCGACAAAGCCCGCAAGCCCAAAAAACATCCCGGCGCAGGGCAACAAGAGGAAAGGCGGCGCTGGCACATAAAAAAACGGAACGCGAGCGAGAGCGCGAGTTTTTGGCCCACCCGTTGCGAAAGTTCGCGCTGGCGAGAGTGGGCGACTATCTTTCGCATCCGCTGTTCAACCAGAAGCTGGAGGGCGACCAACTGTTTGTCATCGACCATCGCCTGTGGCAAAGCTATCTGTTTTTGACGGAAATTCACAAGGTCTATCAAAGGAAGGCTGTATTTGCCACCGGAACGGAAATTCCCCGGCTCTTTATCAAGCACATTTTGACGAAGGATGACCGCTTTTTCGAGCGGCCGTTTCGCAGCGTAGTGACCAGGTACGTCGACCAGCGGCTGGCGCAAACGATCCGTCGCCCGAACGAGCGAGAGTCGCCTGGCAAAGCGGTTCACGAGCTGGTGTACGAGTACTTTTGCCGCCTGGAGGCGCTTGGCTTTTTGCGAAATACAACGCCAAACAAAGAGCGCATTTCGGCGAGCGGTATGCTGTACGGAAGGTTTGACGTGCTGTTTGACCGTTTTTGTCCCGACTTGTTCGGCCATACGGAGCGGGAGCTGGTCGCCTTTTTTCGGCAGCACGACCTTTGCTATCTGAAGGGCAGGTGGTTTGACAAAAAGCAAACGCGGAAAACGCCGCTGGATGTATAGGGAGAAAGAATGGAAAATCAATTAGATTGAAAATAAAGAAAATTTTAAAAATTTAAGAAGGGCTTTGCGGTACAAGCAACGAATGTAATGTTTACATCCAGCATATACATTGCGAAAAAGAAGGGGGGATTTCAGATGGCGTTGCTTGAGGTAGACCGGCTGTCGCTGCAGTTTGGCGGGGTAGCAGCGTTGTCGGAGGTGAGTTTTCACGTGGAAAAGGGCGAGATTTTTGCCCTCATCGGGCCGAACGGAGCAGGCAAGACGAGCATGCTCAACTGCATCAGCGGCCTGTACAAACCGACCTCTGGCACCATCCGCTTCCAGGGCGAGCCGATTCTTGCGCTTCCTCCCTACAAGCGGGCGGAAAAAGGCATTGCGCGCGCCTTTCAAAACATCGAGTTGTTCAAACATATGACTGTTTTGGACAACATCATGCTGGGCAGGCACGTGCGGATGCGGGCCGGGCTTTTGTCGTGCGGATTTTACTGGGGGAAGGCACAGCAGGAAGAGATCGAACATCGGCGGGCTGTGGAGGAGATCATCTCGTTTCTCGAGATTGAGTCCATTCGGCACAAGCCAGTGGGCACTTTGTCGTACGGCCTGCAAAAACGCGTGGAAGTCGGGCGAGCGCTCGCTCTGTTTCCGGAGCTGCTGTTGCTCGACGAGCCGATGGCGGGGATGAACAGCGAAGAAAAAGAAGATATGGCGCGGTTTATTCTCGATATTCACGAGGAGCGGGGCACGACGATGATCTTGATCGAGCACGACATGGGCGTAGTCATGGAGCTGTCTCAGCACATTGCCGTACTGGACTTCGGCAAATGCATCGCTTTTGGCACGCCGGAACAGATTCAGACCGACCCGCAAGTGATCGAGGCGTATTTGGGGCAGGAAGGGACAAAAGAGGGGAGGAGCGCATGAAGCTGAAGACCATTCCGCAATATTTGCTGGCAAGGGGAGTGCAGTGGCCGAACAAGACAGCCATGCGCCAAAAAAAGCTGGGCATCTGGCAGGAGCTGACCTGGAGGCAACTGTCGGAAGAAGTGAAAGCGCTGTCAAGTGGGCTTAGAGAGCTGGGCTTTTCGCGCGGCGACAAGCTGGCGATCATCGGGGACAACCGTCCGGAGTGGGTGATGGCCGAGGCAGCCGCGCAAGCGCTCGGGGGCGTATCCGTCGGCTTGTACCAGGATTCGCTGCCAAAAGAGATCGCCTACATTTTGAACCACTCCGATGCAAAAATCGTCGTAGTCGAGGATCAGGAGCAGGTCGACAAGCTGCTGGAAATTGCCGACGAGCTGCCGTTTGTGCAAAAGATCGTGTTTTACAAGGACAAAGGGATGCGCGGCTACGATCACCCGCTGCTCTCCCCGTTTCGCGACGTCCAGCAGCTTGGGAGGCAATGCGCTTATTACGCATCAGGCGAGTGGGAGCGGGAGGTTGAGCAGGGAAGCGTGGAGGACATCGCGATATTGTGCTATACCGCCGGAACGACCGGACCGCCAAAAGGGGCGATGCTGTCGCACCGCAATCTGCTGCACATGACGGAGAGCCTGTTTTCCATCGACCCTGTGGACGTGTCCGACGAGTACGTCTCGTTTTTGCCGCTGGCCTGGATCGGGGAGCAGATGATGAGCGTCTCCGGCGCGTTTCTCGCAGGCTACACGGTCAACTTCCCGGAGGATACGTCTACGGTACAGGCGGATTTGCGCGAGATTGGCCCGCACCTGATTTTTTCCCCGCCGAGAATATGGGAGGACATGGTGTCGCGCGTGCAGGTCAAGCTGCAGGACGCTGGCTGGCTGAAGCGCTCGTTGTACGAATGGTTCCGTCCGTACGGCGAAGCGAAGGCGCAGACTGCGATTGCGGGAGGCCGGCTGACGGTCTGGCAGCGCTTGATGTACACGCTCGGAGACTATCTCGTCTTTTCCGCGATCAAGGATCATCTGGGGCTTTTGCGCATCAAGCGCGCCTATACGGGAGGCGCCGCGCTGGGAGCAGACGTCTCCCGGTTTTTTCAGAGCCTTGGGGTCAATCTGAAGCAAATATACGGGCAGACGGAAGTGTCCGGGATCGCCGCCGTTCACCGCGACGGTAAAATCAAGCCGGATACGGTCGGCGAACCGCTCCCGGGGACGGAAATCAACGTTTCGGACAAAAGGGAAATCTGGATCAAAAGCCCGAGCGTCTTTTCCGGCTACTACAAAAACGAGCGGGCGACGGAAGACGCTTTGGTGGATGGCTGGCTGCGGACGGGAGACGTCGGCTATATGGACGAGAGCGGACAGTTGGTCGTGCTCGACCGTTTGCAGGATGTGATCCGCTTGGACAACGACGAGCTGGTGTCTCCGCAGTTGATCGAAAACAAGCTGAAATTCAGCCCCTATATCAAGGAGGTGATGGCGATTGGCACGGATCGCCCGTATGTGACGGCGATTCTCAATATCGACATGGCGAATGTCGGCCGCTATGCCGAGCTGAATCAGGTCGCCTACACGACGTACAGCGACCTGGCGCAAAAGCAGGAGGTGCTGCTGCTCATTCGCCGCGAAGTCGAGCGGATGAACAGCGAGCTTGCGGAAAAGGAAAAAGTGAAGCGGTTTGTGCTGCTCCACAAGGAACTGGATGCGGATGACGAAGAGCTGACGCGGACGAAAAAAGTGCGGCGGAGCTACGTCGCAGACAAGTACGAAGCGGTAATTGACGGCATGTACAGCGATTTGAACGCGGTCTGGGTAGAGGGCGCGGTCCGCTACCGAGATGGTCGGGAAACAGCCGTCCGCACGCAACTGAAAATCGTCGATGTGGACGCGCCGCTGGCGTCGGATGGGGAGGTGGCGTAATGGATATGTTTTGGCAACTGCTGGTCATGGGGCTGGCGGTAGGGAGCATTTACGGCTTGATCGCGCTCGGATTTGTCCTCATTTACAAATCGAGTGACGCGATCAACTTCGCGCAGGGCGAGTTCGTGCTGGTCGGCTCGTACGTCTGCCTGACGCTGATTACTTCCTACCAGATACCGTTTTTGCCCGCCTTGCTGCTGACGCTCGTCTTCAGCGCGGTGCTCGGCTGGGCGGTGGAGCGCGTCGTCTTGCGGCCGTTCATCGGCGTGCCCGTCATCTCCATGATTATGGCGACGATCGGTCTGTCCAGTGTCATGGCGGGGATCGTCCACCTGTTCTGGGGGACGGATACACGGGTGTTTCCGGCGATTTTTCCTGTGCAGCCGCTTGCGCTCGGTGGCGTAGTCGTCCCACAAGTGTACGTCTGGTCGCTGGTTACCGTACTCATTTTGCTCGGGTTGTTTACGTTGTTTTTCAAGTTTTCCAAGCTCGGAATCGCCATGCGCGCAACGGCGGACGATCAGCAGGCAGCTCTCTCCATGGGGATCAGCGTAAAAGTGATTTTTGCCGTCACTTGGGCGATTTCCGCGATTGTCTCGTCAGTCGGCGGCGTACTGCTCGGCAATATTAATGGGGTCAACTCCTCGCTGGCGCTGATCGGGCTGAAGGTGCTGCCAGTAGCTTTGCTCGGCGGACTGGACAGCATTCCCGGCGCGATTGTCGGCGGCTTTATCATCGGCGTGCTGGAGACGCTGGCGGGCGGGTACCTCGATCCGATTTTGGGCGGCGGGGTCAAGGAAGTGTTGCCGTTTGTTGTACTCGTGCTGATTCTCATGTTCAAGCCGTACGGGTTGTTTGGCAAACGTGAGATTGAAAGGGTGTGAGCGGATGAGTAGTCCATTTGTCAGTGAATGCGGAGAGTTTCGCACGACGTATCGGGAAGACATGGCGCTGTACAAAATTCCGCGCATCCGCTACCGGGTGTACGCGCTGCTCGGTTGTTTTCTCCTGCTGCCCTGGGTGGTCAGCGAGTATGTGACCAGTCTGGCTGTCTTGTGTGCCATCGCCTCGATCGGCACTATCGGTCTGAATATTTTGACAGGTTTTACCGGGCAAATTTCCATCGGGGTCGGCGCTTTTCTCGGAGTGGGCGGGTACGCATCGGCGCTGCTCACGACGTCGCTTGGCCTGAGCTTCTGGATTTCGCTGCCGCTGGCCGGAATTGCGACAGCATTGGTCGGGGCGCTGTTCGGAATCCCTTCCTTGCGGCTAAAAGGGCTGTACCTCGCGATGGCGACTTTGGCCGCGCAAGTGATTATTTTGTATGCGATGAATCATTGGGATGGGCTTACGGGCGGTACAGCCGGGATGATTTTGTCCCGCCCGACGCTGGGCAGCTTTTCGTTCGATTCGGAGATGAGCTATTACTATTTGACGCTGGCTGTGCTCGTGGTTACGTTCGTCTTTTCGGCAAACCTGTTTCGCTCCCGCACCGGACGCGCGTTTGTCGCCGTGCGCGACCGCGATCTCGCCGCAGAGGTCATGGGGATCAACCTGTTTCGCTACAAAGTGCTGGCTTTTGCCACCAGCTCGTTTTTCATCGGGATCGCAGGCGCGCTGATGGGCCATTACACGCTGGTGATTTCCCCGGAGCACTTCGACATCGGGGTGTCGATCGAGTATTTGGCGATGATTTTGATCGGCGGGCTGGGGAGTGTCGTCGGCTCGATTTTCGGCGCGGTGTTTCTCACCTTGCTGCCCGTGCTGTTGCGCGAGCTGATGGATTTGCTCGCTGTGCTGTTGCCGCAGGTGACCGAGCATTACGGCGCCATTCGCCAAATCATTTTTGGCGGCATCGTCATCGGCTTTCTCATCTACGAGCCGGAGGGACTGGCGAAGATGTGGCGCAATTTCAAGGAGAAGTGCAAGCTGTGGCCGTTTTCCTACTAACGCTCTTTGGGCAGCGCCTGTAAAAAATAAAAAGGGGGATTTTCAGGATGAAAAAACGGATGCAAGCGATTTCGGTTGCGATTCTCTCTGCGGTATTGATCGCAGGCTGCGGGGGAGGCGGACAGTCAAGCGCTCCGGCCGCGACAGGCGGCTCGTCGGGCAATTCGTCGGGCGGCACAAGCGCTCCGGCTGCAACTGCGCCTGCGGCCACGATCAAAATCGGCGGGCTGTTTGACGAAACGGGCGGAACCGGAGACGTCGGCAAGCCGTACGCAGAGGGCGAAAAGGCGTACATTGACTACCTCAACTCCAAAGGCGGCATCGAGGGGGCGAAGGTCGAGCTGATCGGCGTGGACTACGCCTATAAAGTCCCGGAGGCGGTGAAAATTTATCAAAAGTTCATCAAGCAGGATAAAGTCTCGGCGATTTTGGGCTGGGGAACCGGAGACACGGAAGCGATGAAGGAGCTGATCGCCAAAGACAAAGTGCCGTTCATCTCCGCCTCCTACTCCGAAGCGCTGACGCAGGTCAACCAGCATCCGTACAACTTCATGACGGCTGCCACCTACTCCGATCAGGCCAAAGTCGCGATCAAATGGTTCCGCGACAACTGGAAAGGCAGCGGCAATCCGAAGCTGGCCTTGCTCTACAACGACACCCCGTTCGGCAAGTCGCCGATTGAGGACGCCAAAGCGTACGCCGCTTCCGTAGGCGTGGACGTCGTGGATGAGCAGATTGTCGATCTCAAGGCGCTCGACGCGACACCGCAGCTTCTTAACATGCAAAAGAAAAATCCCGACTTCGCCATCATCCAGCAGACGTGGGGAGCGACGGCTACCATTTTGAAGGATGCGAAAAAGCTCGGGCTGACGACCAAATTCATCGGCTTGAACTGGGCGGCGGGCGAAGGCGTCATCACGCTGGCGGGCGACGCGGCGGAAGGCTACATCGGTGTCATCACTCACGCCTTCCCGTACGAAAATTTGCCGGGACTGAAAGAAATCGAAGACTACCTCGCCACCAAAGGAGAGAAGCTGGCGGACAAAAACCAGAAGTTCGTCCAAGGCTGGGTCGCAGCGAAAATCATGGTGGAAGGAATTAAAAATGCGGGCGACAATTTGACAGGCGAAGGAATCAAGGCGGGCATCGAAAAAATTTCCAACCTGGAGTTTGGCGGCCTGGCTGCTCCTGTCTCCTTCTCGGCTGATAATCACCGCGGAACGACGCAGGTGCGGCTCGGCGAAGTGAAAAACGGCAAGTTCGAGATCATTACGGACTACATCGGCTACTAAAGGCTGGATCGGGGGAAGCCATGCTAACACTGAACAACGTGGAAGTGATGTACGGCAAGGTGATTCTCGTCCTGAAGGGGATGTCGATGCACGTGCCGGAGGGGAAAATTGTCGCGCTGCTCGGCAGCAACGGCGCGGGCAAGACGACGACGCTGCGGGCGATATCCGGCCTGCTGAAAAGCGAGAACGGCGAAGTGACGGACGGCAGCCTGGAGTACGCGGGAAGCGTCATCACCGGGAGAGAGCCGGAGGAAATCGTCAAAAGCGGAATTTTTCAGGTGATGGAAGGCAGGCGCGTGTTCGAGCATCTCAGCGTGGAGGAAAATCTCATCGCCGGAGCCCATACGCGGCGGGAACGCGGCTCGCTCAAGGACGAGATGGAGCAGGTCTACCACTACTTTCCCAAGCTGAAAATGCTGCGCACAAGAACGGCTGGCTACTTGAGCGGCGGCGAACAGCAGATGCTGGCGATCGGCCGGGCGCTGATGGCCCGTCCAAGGTTGCTCTTGCTCGATGAGCCATCGCTCGGTTTGGCCCCGCTGCTCGTGAAGGAAATTTTTTCGATCATCAAAAAGATCAACGAGGAGCAAGGCACAACGATACTCGTCGTCGAGCAAAACGCGAATGTCGCCCTGTCCATTGCCGATTACGGCTACATCATGGAAAACGGCAGGATCGTGCTGGAAGGGGACGTGGAGTCGTTGCAGTCCAACGAGGACGTTCGCGAGTTTTACTTGGGTATGAGTGACGGGAAGCGAAAAAGCTTTCGCCAGGTGAAGCACTACAAACGGCGGAAGCGCTGGTTGTGACGGCAGAAAGCGGCAAAGGCAGCCATCCTCTTTGGGGGGTGGCTGTTTGCTTATTGATCTTTTCATCCAGCCAGTGGTAAATTTAGGGGTGCTGTAGCGGGTGCGCACCATGGCGTGCCTCGCTGCCACACGTCCATTCACGGGCTTTAACGCAAGGCTGGCCGCTTTGCGAAAAGACTGCACGGCCCGATCAAGGAGGGAAAGCATGCTTCCGTTAACGTTACAACAGGTCGATGAGCTGACCGCCGATGTCGCGGCCGTAATCGCGCCGTGCCTGTACAACCCGACACCGGAAAAGCTGAACGTGCTCATGAGATTGTACAAGACCGATCCGAATCGGAGCTTGTACGCCTGCGTCGATGGCGACAGCGTCTTCGCGATTATCGGGCTGAAAAGGAATCCGACTGAGAATACGGCGGTCATTTTGCATATTGCGGTCACAGAAGAGCGGCGGGGACAAGGCGTCGGACGCCAATTGATCGACGACGTCTTGGCCCTGCACTCGTTGGCTGCCATTCAGGCGGAAACCGATCGGGAGGCGGTTGCTTTTTATCGGTCGTGCGGGTTTGCGGTGGAGAGTCTGGGGGAAGTCTACCCCGGTGTTGAGCGTTTTTTATGTATGAAAAAGAATGAGGCTGGACTTGCGGGGAAGAGGGAAAGCGCCAGGTAAGCCAGTTTTTGCAAAAAAGGACACCTTTTGCTTCGTCATGAGCAGAAGGTGTCCTTGCTTGTTGAGCGAGTTGCTTGTTGAGCGAGTTGCTTTGTTGAGTGAGCTGCTCTGCTTGGTGAGTTACTTGTTTGCTGAGCTACTTGTCTGCTAAGCTGCTTGTTTGGTCCGTCGCCCATCTCCCTCAGTTGCCCGAAGCGTCTGTTGCCAAGCTTAGCGCTTCACCAGCACGAACGCCTTTTTCACTTCATCCAGCGTCATGACGAGCGATTGAAACTTTTTGCCTTTGTCAGTCGCCGGGTCAAACACGCTGTCTTGTGGCAGAGCCGCGACGTAGACGGTGTTGGTTGCGGGATTTTGCGCGATTTCGTAGCCGACTGGCGGTTCATTTGGCGTGTTCAGCTTTTTCCAGTCGCTTTTGTCAAAAGCGTAAATCACGACGACCGCTGCCTGGTCTTCCGCCTTGCTGCTGTTGAACAGGAAGGAGGTCACGCTCTTGGCCTCTGGCAAGTATGGATCGGCATGCGGGCCTGTTTTCTCGTCGATCAGGATGTTCCCGTTCCACGATTGTGGAGCGAGAAAATCATAAGCGGAGTCGTAGCTGCGAAAAGAGCCTTGATACACTGTTTTCTCCGCTTTGGTCGGCTCAAAATGGGCGCTCATCAGTTCCCACTTGCTTTGGCTCCATTTCCATTTCGATTTGAGGTAGCCGCGCACGTCTGCGTTGTAGTCTCCGGTCAGGCGCTCTGTGCCTTCCAGCACGTAAAGACCGTTTTTGTTGTTGTCGATTGGCTTCAACTCGACAAATCCGTCTCCAACGATGCCTTGTTTGTCTTTATCAAGGCCAGGCAGGCTGAGCTTTTCGGCTTTGCCGTTTTGGACGGTGTAGATGTGCTGGGTGGTGTAGCCGCCGCTGCCGCCCGTATTTGCGGTAACCATGATCTCGCCTTTTTTGTCGTAGGTGAAGTCTTGCACGGACAGCTTGGGCTCATAGCCGCCGTCTTTGACGTCAATCGGAAACGACTTCTTGGTTTGGCCATCTGTTACTTTGACAGTGAGGGCGGAAATGTACGGGCTGTTTTTGTCCTTTTTCCCGTAGAGCGTGATCGTGTCGGCCTTTTTGTCGCCTGTCACGTCAGCCGTTTTTTCCGCGAGCGCCTGCAGGTCTTTTGTGGCAGAGCCTGTGCTTGCGGCGTCGGCGGTCAGGGCTTGTCCGGTGAAAAGCACCGAGGTGAGCAATGTCCCTGTGACGATTTTGTTCCAGTTGTTCATGTTGAATGTTCTCTCCCATCTTGGTGTTTGTTCATGGTGTCAGGTGAGTGTGTGGTGAGTGAGTTCATGTGTCTTGCTACACGTTCATTATGTACGATAGAGTGGATCCGATGGTTACAGACAAGTGACAGCCCGCCTACAAAACAGTAACAGGGAAAAAGCGGGCGGGGCAGCTTCCTGCGAGCATTGCGCAAACAGCCGATTCCAAGTAGAATGATGAAATGCCCAAAAGGGCCGCGGTTCGAAAAACTCCCGCGTTATCAAAACTAGGAGGCTATCATATGTTTAATCTTGCACTCGGAGTATGTTTTGCTCTGGTGAATTTCGGGCTGTTTCTGCTCTGCTACCGCCTGTTCGGCAGAATGGGGCTGTACGCCTGGATCGGAATGGCTACGGTGCTGGCGAACATTCAGGTGGTCAAAACCATCGAGATGTTCGGGCTGGTCATGACGCTCGGCAATACGATTTATGCATCCATCTACCTGGTGTCAGACCTGCTGAATGAAAAGTACGGCGAGCGGGCGGCGAAAAAGGCGGTCTGGTTCGGCTTTTTCACCTTGATCGCGACGACGATCATCATGCAGCTCGTGCTGTTGTTTGATCCGCAGCCGGAAGACATTGCCCAGGAATCGCTGGAAAAGCTGTTCGGCCTGATGCCAAGGCTCGCTTTGGGCAGCCTGTGCGCGTACTTGCTGAGCCAGTTCGTGGACGTGAAAATTTACTCCTGGCTGAAGATAAAGTGCCCGGGACGCAACCAGTTGTGGATTCGCAACAACGGGAGTACGCTGTTCAGCCAGTTGCTCGATTCCTTGACGTTTTGCACGATCGCTTTTTGGGGCGTCTACCCGCTGGAAGTGTGGTGGCAAATTTTATTGACCACGTATTTAATCAAGTTCGTCGTCTCGGCTGCTTCGACGCCGTTTCTCTATATCGCACGCAATATGAAGGTGTCGGAAGAGTAAGCACAAAAAGACAAAAAAAAGCCACCTGATCTTACCCTTGTAAAGTAGACAGTCTATAAACAAGCCTTTATAAGTCTATCGCCACACACGTTTTGGGCTCTGGGTGGAGAGGTCCGCCTCTTCCCCGTCCGCACTCGCAGATTTTCACAAAGAAATCATGTTCAACATTCATCCTACAAACAAAGTCTCGTTATATCCCTTCAATTAGTGAGTTTTGAAGATACACCATACTGCCCCCCAAAAAATAAATTGTATTTTTTGTAACTTTTTGTAACATTCATCCGTCTTTATTAGTGTAATATTCCAAAAAAATTAGAACTAGAGGAATCACTAGTGAAAAAAGGCTCTGCAATTTTTACGGCAGCAACACTTTTAGTGGGAGTACTGTCTTTTTCGACACCGAGTCACGCGACAACCACTTCGTTTACTGATACCGACTGGTTAAATGCCTGGAGGGTTTCTTCATCAGGCTATATATACACGCCTGTTGCTTTAACCACGAAGGTCATCTCAGATTTTTCAATTGACTACACAGCTAAAACAAAAGTAGCAACTAGGTGGGATCTAAGTGCAAGCATTAGTTCGAGTGCCGCAAGTACTTTTGGAGGTAGCCTAGGTGTGGGTACACTAAATGTCAGAGGGTCCTCGGTATCTTTGCCTAACACAAGCTCTTACGTTTCTGAGCCTAATACAGTGGTTACAGGACGAAATTGGACAGGTACAAAATCATATAATGCGACAGAAGGCAGTAGTTATGGCACGAGTGCATATATTGTATCATCGAGCAAAGGTTATCAAACGAATACAACTGGCCAAGTAGACTTTAGCTGGTAAAAAAAGGAGGTAGAAAAAGGATGAAAAAACTCTCAATTTCCCTCTCTCTATTGACTGTATTGGGCTCAGCTTTAGCAATATCCTCTTTTGCGACAAACGAACAAACTGAAGTTTTCAAGTCCCTTAAAGAAGAGATAGTCAACATCAAATCAACTAAAGAAAGCACCTTAGTTCAAGTTGAAAATGAAAGTATTACTGATAAGGAATTTAAAATCTATAAGGCTTACATGAAGGCTAATCAAAAGCTCAATAAAGCCTCGAATGAAATATCAGATAATGATTTGTTGACGGAATTGGTAATGGATGAACTATTAGTTCAGGAAGCTGAAAATCAAGGTGTGTCAGTTAGTTTAAATACAGCAAAAGAATATTCGATCAAAATGAAAGAAATATTAGAAAATGCTGATGAGAAATCCAAAGAATTTCAAAGGAATGCTATAGAAGTAACTGGTTTAAGTGAAGACAAATACTGGGAAGAATATGCTCCGGACATGTATAGGAAGCAGCTAAGTACTTCAAACTTGGTTGAAAAACTCGTAAAAGACGGGGTACTCCCAAATGCAATAGACAATCTTGATGACTTTAATAAAGCATTCGAGAAATACAAGAAAGAATTGTATAAAAAGGCTTCGAAAAAGGTGAAAGTTCTAAATGACGAAGTTCAATTGCAGGACTAAACAAGCTGGGGCTGAGTAGCCCCGGCTTGTTTCCTATGAGGGAGGGATAATAAATGAATGAAAAGAATGAAACGATGCCCACAGATAAATCCGTTTCAGAGCGCAATCCTATAAATGAAATGTTGGAGGATGCGCAGCGAATAGAAGGAAGCGGGCCACCTAAAAAAATAAATATGAAAACAATGCCAAGATGGTTGAGAATATTTGGTTATTCATTTCTGATTCTGTTTTTTGTCTTTGTATTATTGATCCTTATTTCGAGTTTGGTGAGATAAACGCATAGTTCGATCCTCTCAGTGAAGGATGCACGTACCCCTGTCAAGTAGACAGCTATAAAAAAGCCTAAGCGGCCAGTGTGTTTCCGTACGCAGCGGGAGCATGTCAACGCCGGAATTAATTTGACCCACTAGCGCCGGGATATTTTAGACCCACCTGTGCGCCTGGCGTCGAATAGATCCCGGTTTTTAGTTTTTCTTCGAGTCGCTTGTTGTACTGCTGGGACGTGTATGGGAAGCTTTGATCCGAATGGAGAATCGCTCCCTGCACGTCTCTTTCCTTATGCAGCTCTTCTACGGTGTCTATGACCAATGGGAGATCGTTCCTTTTGAAGACCTGCCAAGCGACAATCTCATTGATAGAAAAGATCCTGTATCGCTGACAAGAAATAGAACTTGTCCATCAAAGCAATACAGGAAATATCCGTTACAAACAGCCGATTCGGTTGCTCTGCTTTGAAGTTGCGTTCACTCGCTTTGAAGGTTTTTATTTTACAAGAATGGAAGGAATATACATTCTTTACATCCAATTTACATAAAATTCGGATTGTATGTTTACGATGTGTATAGTTTATGGTTTCGCATGTTTGAGAGGAGGAAGAAAAAGAGAATGCAAAGCAAAAAGGGAAGATTGCGCTGTCTCTCGAAGCTGGCGCTGATCGCGGCGGTTGTCGCGAGCGCGGTTTTGCCGAGCAGATGGGAGCCGCAGGCAAAAGCGCAGCAAGCCGGACATGTCGTCATCAGCGAGGTGTACGGAGGCGGAGGAAACAGCGGGGCCGATTACAAAAACGACTTTATTGAGCTGTACAATCCGACGGGCACGACCGTCTCGCTTGCAGGCTGGTCTGTGCAGTACGCTTCAGCAAGCGGGCCGACATGGAGCAAGACAGACTTGACGGGCAGCATCGCTCCATACGGATATTACTTGATTAAGCAGGCGGCAGGAACAGGGGGAACGATCGGGCTGCCCGCCGCAGATGACGAGGGCGCGATTGCCATGGGAAGCACGGCTGGAAAAGTGGCCCTCGTCAGCAGCGGAACTATCTTGACGGGAGCCGATGTGTCCGCCCGGCCCGATGTAGTCGATCTGGTCGGCTTCGGAGCGGCCAATGGCTATGAGGGGGCTGGTCCTGCTCCCGCTACGTCGAACTCCGCCAGCGCTTCCCGCAAAAGCCGAGCGGATGGCATCGTACCAAACGGCGGAAACGGCTGGGACACGGACAACAACAGCGCCGACTTCGTGGTGGGAGAGCCTACTCCGAAAAATACGCAGAGTCCGGCAGAGCCGCCGCCGACAGAGAGCGATGTCAGCGAGAAGCCGAGCGGCCGGGAGCTGCTGTTTGACAATACGAATCCGGCGGAAGCCGTCATTCGCGGCCAAGTCCGTCCGCACGTCACCATCAAGGTGTACGCAAGCCCGCCTGCTGGCAGCGAAACGCCTTTGGCTGAGCAGGTGTCGAACGATTCCGGCCAGGTCGAACTGACTTTTGCCCATCCGACTTCGGCAGCGGTCTATCTCACAGCGACGGAGAGCGGCAAACAGGAGAGCGAAAGCATCGAGCTGCTGCCAGCCGAGGCAAGCCCGGCCTTGACGGCTGAAAAAATCAGCTTGCAGCAAACGGGAAGTGCAGCGGAGTTAAACGGCCAAGCGGGGGCAGCCGCAGGCAAGGCGATTTTGCGCGCCTATGATGCGCCAGATGGCAACAGCCTGCTGCTCAGCGGCAATCCGACAGGCAACGCAGGGGAGAACGGCGCGTTTTCTTATTTGCTGCAAGGCATCGAGCAGTTGGAAACCGTCTACGTGACGCAGCAGCTCGCAAGCGAGCACGGCAAGATGTTCGAGAGCGAGCCTGTGCCGATTGCCAAGTCTGTGCTTTCGACCAGCACGATTGCCGAGGCGAGGGCGCTGGCAAAAGGAACAACCGCGAGCGTTGCCGGAACCGTGACGGCCATCTTTGAGGCGGGGGGCCAAAACAACGTCTACATGCAGGACGAAACGGCCGGGCTGGTCGTGCGCGGTCCAGGGTTTGCCGCCAAAATCGCGGTCGGAGACAAAATCCGGGCGACCGGAAAAATGAATGACTACTACGGGCTGGCCCAGCTCGAAGCCGCAACCGACGACGTGACAGTCGTGGAAAAGCAGGCAGGTGTGCCAACGCCGCAGTCGGTTACATCGGTGAATTTTGCGTCCCATGCGGGGGAAGCCATCGAAGGCCAACTGGTGACGGTCCGCAATGTGACGGTCCAGTCTGTACAAAGCGGCAATTATACGTTGCAAGACGATCAGGGCAACTTCCTCTCCCGCCCGCCCGTCACTCTCCTGCTGGAACCGGGCACGACTTACGCCAGCATCACCGGAGTGGTCAACTACGATTTTAACGAATACAAACTGGTGCCGCGGACGCAGGCAGATTTGGTCGAGGATGAGACGCGGGTGCCGACGGTGACGGCGTATCCGCAAGGCCCGCTGGTCGCGGCAGGCACCAAAGTGAGCTTGTCCACGTCCATGGCAGACGCGAAAATTTACTACACGACAGACGGCACGGAGCCGACCAGAGACAGTGCCGTCTATACGGAGCCGATCCAGCTCGACGCGGATACGACGATTCAGGCGTTTGCCGTCAAGGAAGGTTTCACGGACAGCAAAGTCGCCAGCTTCCGCTACACGATCCAAAAAGAGAGCGTGCGCATTCGCGATATTCAGGGAGCCTCCCACCAGTCCCCACTGGAAAACGGCACGGTAAAAGCCGTCACGGGAATCGTCACGGCAGTCGTGAAAAGCGGCGGAACAATACAAGGCTTCTACATGCAAGACCCGCTTCCGGACGACGATCCGCGCACGTCCGAGGGCATCTACGTGTACGAGCCGAAAGCGGCGGTAAACGCGGGCGATGAAGTGAAGGTAGACGGTACGGTGAAGGAGTACGTGTCGCAAAACCGAGCGGCGACCGATCTCACCCAGACGCAGATTGACGCGGCGAGAGTCACCGTTGTCAAAAAGGCGCAGCCGCTCCCGGACCCGGTTGTTTTAGGGAAAGGAAGCTACCGCTATCCGAAGGGGATCATTGACAACGACAGCCTGGGCACATTCGATCCGGAGGAGGACGGCATTGACTTCTGGGAGAGCCTCGAAGGGATGCTGGTGCAGGTCGACAATCCGGTCGTAGTCGGGGAAACAAAAGTTTTCACGAACCCGGCAAGCGTAGAGTTCGTCGTCATTGACGACGAGGCGCATCGCGGACAGCCGCGTACGCCGGCAGGCGGCGTGGTGCTTGCAGCCGACGATTTTCACCCTGAGCGCATCACTGTAGCAGACAAACTCGTGCCGATTTTGGAGCGTCCAATGGTTGGCGACAAAATCTCCGAGCCTCTGGTAGGGATCATTGATTACAGCTTTGCCAATTACAAGCTGTATCCCACCGAAACGGTTTCCGTCCAGTCGGGCGGCAACAAACCGACTGTGACGACACTCGCCCCGAAAGACGATGAGTTGACGATTGCTTCCTACAACATTGAAAATTTTTCGGCCAAAACCGAGTCCCAAAAAATAACGCGAATCGCGGAAACGATCGTCGAGAACATGAAAGCGCCGGATATTATCGGCGTAGTGGAAATGCAGGACAACAACGGACCGACGGACGACGGCGAAACAAATGCCGCGAAATCCGCAGATGCCTTGCGCAAGGCAATCCAGCAAAAGAACGGCCCTGCCTATCGCTACATCGACATCGCGCCAGAGAACAACCAGGACGGGGGCCAGCCAGGCGGCAACATCCGCGTCGGGTTTTTCTACAACCCGGCTCGCGTGCAACTGGCAGAGGGCGTAGCGGGAACGGCAACAGAGGCAGTACAGGTCGAGACACGCGACGGAGCGGCGTACCTCTCGCGCAATCCAGGCCGGGTCGACCCGAACAACGAGGCATTCGCGTCCAGCCGCAAGCCGTTGGCGGCGCAGTTCGTCTTCCAGGGCAAGCCTGTGTTTGTCATCGCCAACCATTTCAATTCCAAGGGCGGGGATGGGGCGCTGTTCGGCAAACAGCAGCCGCCGGAGCTGGTTAGCGAGAAGCAGCGAATGAAAATCGCCCGCGTGCTGAACGGCTTTGTGAAACAAATCCACGCAGCAGATCCCAAGGCCAATGTGGTCGTGTTGGGCGACCTGAACGACTTTCCGTTTTCCAATCCAGTGAAAGCGCTGACGGATGGCGCTCTGACCAATATGGTCGAGAAGCTGCCGCCGGGCAGACAGTACACCTACGTGTACCAGGGCAATTCCCAGGTGCTCGATCAAATTTTGGTCAGCCCCCATCTGGAAAAAAGCACAAAGGTGGACATCGTGCATATCAATGCCGGATTCACCGAGGGCGAGGGCCGGGTGAGCGACCACGATCCGGTGCTTGTGCAAATCCATTTGCAAGATCAGGGCGAGCACGAGACGACGGCGCAGGAAGTGGCGGACGGCATCACGGGTCTTGCGCAGCCGGCAGCGGGGGCGACAAGGCTGCGTTTGCCTGAAGTGCCCGCAGGATTTACGGTCGCGATCAAGCAATCGAGTGACACAGGCGTCATCGCGCTGGATGGCACGATCACGCCGCCGAGTCGCCGGACGGACATCGAGCTGATTTTGCTAGTAACCCGGGGGTCGGACGGTACGAGCGCCAGCACCGAAAAGCTGACCGTCCAGGTGCCAGCCAAACCGACAACCCCGCCGCCTCCTGTCACTCCGCCAGATCCGACACCGACGCCAGACAGGCAAAAAGAAACAAACAAGCAGGCAGAACAGGCCATTTTGTCTGCAAAAGATGAACAGAGCATCGAGGAACAGGTGCAGCGGGTGCTTGCCAGCCTGGAAAAGCTGCTCGCCGCCAAACAGGTCAACCAGGCCGAGAAGTGGGACGCGGTCGCGCATTCCGTTTCGACCGTGCTGGCTGCTGTAGCGGAGCAGGCGGAGCGCGGAGTCGTTCGGGAAAAGACGCTGCTTGCGCTTGGCGAAAGCTTTTTGGACGAAGCATTTGCGCCCCTCGCAAGCGACGAGGAAGCGGATGCGGAGCTGGCAAGGTTGGGGCTCGCCGCCTTGGCGAATTTTGCAAACACAGTGCTGGAACCGCTCGCGCCAAAGGCGGTTCCTAAGGACGTAGCCAAGCGTGTTCGCCTGCTGGCAGAAACGCTGCTGAAACAGGCAAGCACATTGGCCGTCGAGCCTGGGGCCGAGATCAAAGCCCAAGACGAGCAAGTGGGCGACGCGCTCGACACGCTGGACGATTTTTTGGAAGCCATCGAAGACGTGCAGGAAAAAATCGGCTTTTCCCCGGTGCTGTTCATTCGCATGGAAGGCGAGGGGGCAGAGGAAGACGGTGCGGATGCCGATACGGCCGACCGTCCCCGCAGCAAAAAAGCAGGGCAGGCAGATCAGCGGATTACATTGGAGCAGAAGCTGGTCGAGCTGCTGAAGAAAAAAGAGGTCGGCATCAGGCTGACCGTTCCGGCAGGAGCATGGGTAGAAGTACCGGGAGCTTATTTTGCCAAGGAAAGCGGAAGAAAATTTGCCCTCTCCCTGACAGCGGCAGAAGCAAGCGGCTGGAAGGGCGTTTCCCATCCGGGTGAAGCCTATTTGCTCGAAGCGTGGAGCAACGGAAAAGCGCTGGGCAGCCTTGGCGAGCCAGGGTTTACGCTCGCGCTGCCGCTGGCGTCCGATGCAGGTGAAAAGCTGCAAGCTTACACGTACCGCAACAAGCAGTGGCGGGCAGTAACAGGGGCGAAGGGCAAGCCGCTCCAGGTGGCGCAAGAAGCTGACCTGGCCGTCTTCACAGTCAAGTCGGCGGCGACCTACGTCGCGGGGAACGCTGCCTTGGAGGCGCTCGAAGCCAAACTGAAGTCGTTGAAGCTCGCTCCCGGAGAGGAAGCGCAGCTTGAGGTGCTGGCGATATTCGGCGACGGCACTTCGGAAGACGTGACAAAGGCAGAAGGAATCGAGTTCGAGTCCAGCCGTCCCGCGCAGATCGAGGTGGACGAGGAAGGCCGGGTGTCAGTTCTGGCCGATGCGGAAGCGGGCACGCGCGCGACGATTTCGATTCGCTATGCCGGAAAAACGGCGAAGGTGCATCTTTTTGTCAGAAGCGCAGAAAAGTAAGGGCCGCGGGGGAGAGCTTCACGCAGGAGCGGGCGGCACAACTGCTTGCCGTCGCAAAGCCGCGCGTCTCGTCTGCCTCACAAATGAAAAAACGGGTCGGGAGAAGCTTCCCGGCCCGTTTTGCGTCTCGATTTTCCTAGCGCGCCATTCCCATTGCTCTTTCTACTTTGTGCAGCATTTCATTCGCCACGGCATTTGCCTTTTCTGCGCCCGCCGAGAGGATGTCGTCCAGCTCGGAGGAATGGAACAGTTGCTCGTAGCGCTCCTGGATCGGACGCAGCGTCTCCACCACGACTTCCGCCAGGTCGGTTTTGAATGCGCCATAGCCTTTGCCCTCGTACATCGCTTCGATCTCTTCCAGCGACTTGCCGGAGCAGAGCGAGTAGATCGTCATGAGGTTCGATACGGCAGGCTTTTCTGCCTTGTCATAGCGCACGCTGCTGTCCGAGTCGGTCTGCGCGCGCTTGATTTTTTTCGTAATTGTCGCCGGGTCGTCGAGCATGGAGATGAAAGCGCCCTGGTTCGGATCGGACTTGCTCATTTTTTTCGTGCCGTCGGCAAGCGACATGATGCGTGCGCCCGTTTCCGGCAGGCGTACTTCCGGAATGGTGAAAATGTCGCCGTAACGGTTGTTGAAGCGGGTCGCCAGGTCGCGGGTCAGCTCCAGGTGCTGTTTCTGGTCCTCGCCGACCGGAACGTAGTCTGTGCCGTACAGCAAAATGTCTGCGGCCATCAGTGGCGGATACGCCAGCAAGCCGGCCGGAATCGATTCGCCCCGTCCGTCGGATTTGTCCTTGAACTGGGTCATGCGCTCAAGCTCGCC
Source organism: Brevibacillus sp. FW301-21C12A (assembly GCF_058788915.1). Lineage (NCBI taxonomy): Bacteria > Bacillati > Bacillota > Bacilli > Caryophanales > Paenibacillaceae > Brevibacillus > Brevibacillus sp. FW301-21C12A. The sequence goes on along the minus strand of NZ_JBYTBG010000010.1, from coordinate 69,559 downwards.
GAGGTACGAGGTGCACAGCATGATCCAGCCGAGTTTGGCATGGGCTGGCACTTCCGATTGGACGAACAAAGTCATTTTGTTCGGGTCGAGGCCGACTGCCAGGTAGAGCGCTGCCAGACGGCGGATGTTTTCGCGCAAGACGGCTGGCTCCTGCGGAACTGTGATCGCGTGCTGATCGACGATGCAGTAAAAGCAGTTGAACTGGTCCTGCAGCGGAACGAAATGCTTCATCGCGCCGAGGTAGTTGCCAAGGGTCAAAATACCGCTCGGCTGAATACCGGAAAAAATGGTTTTCATGAGAGTGCTGCTCCTTTCCATAGAGGGAAATCTGTTTGGGAGAAAAACAAAAAGGTCCATCCGCCCTGGACAGGGACGAATGAACCGTGGTGCCACCCTTGTTATTTTGCACACGGGAAAAGCCATGCGCAAAATCGCTTTGTTCCGTACCGTTTTGATACGGTGTCCTTTGTAACGTACGGACGTCACGCCAAAGCCTACTGCCGCTTTTGAAAAACGGGTTCGGTTTGGAGCTCGGGAGCCCATTCACCATTTCCTTGACACTGATTCGCACCAACCATCAGCTCTCTGCCGTCTCGAAAAATGACTACTCTTCTCCCTCATTGCCATCGAAAGATACCCTTTGAGCAATCATTTTACGCAGTCCAAACCAAAAAAGCAAGAGGGGATTGACAATATCATCCAAAAGTTGTAAAAGTAACTCAAGAGTTATATAACTGAAAAGTTACTTTTTAGGAGTGAACAACACGGATGGACAGCAAATTTTCCAAAGGGGAGCAAAGCCGCGGACGGTTGCTGGCAGCAGCGGCTTCCGAATTTGCGGCCAAAGGCTTTCACCGTGCCAGGGTGAGTGACATCGTGAAGGCGGCCGGGCTGACGCAAGCGTCTTTTTACCAGTATTTCGAGAGCAAGGAAGGGCTGTACCAGCAGCTCATGGACGAGTTTTTCGCGAAGCTGTGGGAGCTGGCCGACGGAGGGAGCAAGGTGACGGCGCTGGACGAAGCGGATGTGTACGGGCAGGTGCGGGAAAATCTCTTGGCGCTGTTCCGCTTCTTTCAGGGGCGGCCGGAGCTGACGCAGATGGTGCTCTATCAGGCGGAGGCGGGAGATGAGCTGCACCGCAAGCTGGCAGCCATGGTCAGCGCCAATCTGCGGCAAAACCAGGCGGCGGGCCACGTCCGCGCCGACCTGTCGCCGGAGGTGGCGGCAGAAGCAATGGTCGCCGTCTGCTACCGCCTGACGTCCCGCTTTTTGCTGGCGGGGGAAAAGACGGCCGAGCAGCTCGCCGACGAGGCGGTGTCGTTTTTGGCGCACGGAATCTTGCAGGAAAAGACGAGGGAGGGGGCACGGCATGAGTGAGCTTGTGAATCTGATCTGGCTGTTGCTGGTCGTGTTTGTGTTTCACGATCTGGAGGAAATCATCACGGTCGAGGGCTGGCTTGCGCAGAAGCGGGAGCAGGTTTTGCGCGCGCTGCCGAGTTGGCTGCAAAAGTTCGTGGAGCCGTCGCTTGCGATGAACACCGCGCAGTTTGCCGTAGCCGTCACGTGCGTCTTCGCCGTCCTCGCCGCTGCCGTCGTGCTTGCGGCTGCCACGCTGCCGCTCGGGACGTACTTGCCGTTTTTTCTCGTCTGCCTGCACGTTATGTTTTTGCACGTTTTCACGCACATCGGACACACGATTGCGCTGCGCACGTACACACCGGGCGTCGTGACGGCAGTCGTGCTCGTTTTGCCGTACAGCGTCTACACCTATGTCCGCCTGTTTGAAGCAGGGGTGCTTACGTGGCCGCTCGTCTGGAGTACGCTGCCGTTCTGCTTGCTGGCCGTGCCGATTTTGTACGCTGCGCACTGGCTCGGGCAGGCGGCAGGAGGGCTGGTCAGCCGCGGATGAGGCGGGGGTGGCTGTAAGTGCGGGCATATTTTTGCTATTCTAGGAAAAAACGCTGTGAAAGAGGGACGTGTATTGAAGCTGCGACTAGGCGTGATCGGCGCGGATGATTCGCTTGTGATTATCCAATCGGTCATGCAGGAGTTTCCCGAGATCGAATGCTTGCCGATTGTGTATTGGAGAGAAGAGGAAATCGTCGAGCTGCTCATGGCGCATCTGGATGAGGTGGACATGTGGCTTTTCTCGGGTCAGGTTCCTTATGCGATGGCGAGCCAGACCGGAAAAATCCAGGTGCCGATGGCGTATGTGCCGCATATTGGCGCGAGCCTGTACCGGACCTTGCTGCATCTGTCCCATCAGCTCGGGATTCGCGTGGATGAGGTGAGCTTCGATACGTTTTCGGGCGAGGAGCTGGGGCATTTTCTCATGGAAGCGGGAATCGCGGAAGGCTACAAATGGCTGAAGCATTACGAAGGTGCGATCTCTGCCAATGAGCTGGCGGATTTTCATGAGGCATTGTGGAAGGAAGGCAAGACGAAGGCGGCGGTGACCTGCCTGCGGACGGCAGAGCTGGAGCTTGTGCGCAGAGGCGTTCCCGTGCATCGCGTCGTGCCGACGCGAGCGGGCGTGCTGTCGGTCGTCCACATGCTTTTGCGCACGCATGAGATGCTGCATTTCAAAGACACGCAAATCGCTGTGCAGATGATGGAGATTGATCCGTTTCGGGAGCTGGCAGGCGGGAGTTTTTCCACGGACGAATGGCAAAACGCCGAGATCAAGACGATGGAAAAGCTGTTGCGCTACGCCAGGTATTTGCAAGGCTCGCTGAAGACGGCGGGGCCGGGGCGCTACGTCATTTTCACGACGCGCGGAAAAGTGCAGGAAGTCACCGGCGACTATGCGACGATCCCCGACCTGGAGGAGCTGTTCGGGATTCGCGCCGATCTGGTGACGTGCGGAATCGGGATCGGCAAGACGGCGTACGAAGCGGAAATCCACGGCGGCACTGCGCTTTTGCACGCCAAGGAGCGGGGCGCGGGCAACTGGATGGTTTTCCTGGACGACAAAAGCGTCGTGGGGCCGCTCGGACGCGACGAGCAGATCGCCTATCGGTACGACTCGAAGAAGCTGCAGGAGTTGAGCCAGCTTACTTCGCTGAGCGTCATGACGCTGTCGAAGCTGGAGTCGATCTTGAAAAAGCGGGGCAAGCAGGAGATCAACGCGCACGAGCTGGCTTCGCACATGCAGATTCAGCCGCGCAGCGCCCGCCGCATTTTGGTCGAGCTGGAATCGAAGGGCATCGCGCAGGTGGTCGGGGAGGAAAACCCGCATCCGCGGGGGCGTCCGCGCAAGGTGTACCGGATCCATTTTTGAGAAGCTAGGGGGCCTGCCTCTCTACTCAACCAATTGCAATCGTGAACATAGAAAAGGCGTGCAACGAGCAAGCGCATTTGCACGCCTTTTTCCGTGAAAACCAACTGGAAAAATCAGCATGATGCAGGCTTTTCTCCTTTTCAAAATAGACAGACTATTATACAATTAGGGACATAGCCGTAAATCAACCGTTAATAGACGGTTTTACGAAGGAGGAGTCTCTTGTCATGATTAATGCGGACCGATTGTGGGACCGACTAGGGCAGGTAGGCAAGATTGGCGCCCAGGAGGCCGGAGGGGTAACGAGGCTGTCATTTACACCTGAGGAACGGGCAGCAAAAGACATCGTCGCCGGCTTCATGAAGGAAGCGGGACTGGCAGTTCGCGAAGATGCGGTAGGCAATCTGATTGGACGAAAAGAGGGGAAAAACCCTTCGGCACCTGTTGTTCTCGTAGGCTCGCACATCGACTCCGTACCGAATGGCGGAGATTTCGACGGGCCGCTTGGCGTTTTGGCAGGCGTAGAAATTTTGCAGACGATGCAGGAACAAGGCATAGAGACCGAGCATCCGATTGAAGTGATCGCTTTCACGGATGAAGAGGGCACGCGCTTCGGCTACGGCATGATCGGCAGCCGCGGGATCGCCGGGCTGATTAAGCGCAGCGAGCTGGAGCAGGCGGACAAGGACGGCATCACGATTGCCGAAGCCATGCGCCAGGTCGGATTGGACCCGGATCAGACAGGTCAGGCGGCGCGCACGCCCGGCAGCGTCAAAGCGTACGTGGAGCTGCACATCGAGCAGGGCAAGGTGCTGGAAAGCCGCGATTTGTCCGTCGGGATCGTGACGGGTGTCGCAGGACCGCTCTGGATGAAATTCGTGCTGGAGGGCGAAGCGGGCCACGCTGGAGCTACGCCGATGAACTTGCGCCGCGATCCGCTGGCTGCGGCAGCGCTCGTGATGCTTGCCATCGAGGAAGAGGCAGCGCGGACGGGCACAAGCGTAGGGACGGTCGGACAGGTGCAGGCGTTCCCTGGCGGAGTCAACGTCATTCCGGGCCGGGTAGAGTTTTCGCTCGACTTGCGCGATGTGGACGAAGCGGTTCGCGATCAGGTCGAGCAGCGCATAATCGAGCGGGCGAAAACGATCTGTGCCGAGCGGAACGTGACGCTGAAAGTGGAATTGTTGCAGCGGATCGCTCCTGCCGTATGCTCCGAGAGCATCCAGCAGGCGGCGGCAGAGGCGTGTGCCCAGGAAGGTTTGGAGGCGTTCCGGTTGCCGAGCGGCGCAGGCCACGACTGCATGCAACTGGTTGACCTGTGTCCGGTCGGCATGATTTTCATTCGCTCCAAAGACGGTATCAGCCACAATCCGGCCGAGTATTCGACAATTGAGGATTGCGCGGACGGAGCCAACGTGCTGTACCGCACCGTGCTGGCTTTGGCGAAGCAAATATAGAGAGACTGACGGAAAAGCAACAGGCGTACAAACAAAAGAGACGAGGGTTCGGCAGCTTGGCGACGACGGGCAAAAAGCGCACCGAACGAGGAGGAGAACCGGATGACAGCGACAGCAACAACATTGAATCAGGCGGCAGAGGCGGTCAAAGAGCAAGTAATCGCGTGGAGACGCTATTTGCACGAGCATCCCGAACTGTCTTTTCACGAAGAGAAAACAGCGCAGTTCGTGTACGAGACGCTTCTGTCTTTTGGCAATCTGGAAGTGAGTCGGCCGACGAAAAACAGCGTAATGGCCCGCCTGATCGGTTCGCAGCCGGGAAAAGTGCTGGCGATGCGCGCCGACATGGACGCTTTGCCGATTACGGAAGAAAACACGTTTGAGTTCGTCTCGAAAAATCCGGGCGTGATGCATGCGTGCGGACATGACGGTCATACGTCGATGCTGCTCGGAACCGCGAAAATTTTGTCCGGGATGAAGGACCAGATCAAAGGCGAGGTGCGCTTTTTGTTCCAGCACGCGGAAGAAGTATTTCCGGGCGGCGCGGAGGAAATGGTGCAGGCGGGAGTCATGGATGGCGTGGACATCGTGATCGGTACGCATCTGTGGGCGACGATGGAGTACGGCACCGTAGGCATTTGCCCTGGGCCGATGATGGCAGCTCCTGATACGTTCTGGATTACCGTGCTCGGAAAAGGCGGGCACGCGGCTCTTCCGCACGAGACGATCGACAGCATCGCGGTTGCGGCGCAAGTGGTGACCAACCTGCAGCACATCGTCTCGCGCAACGCCGACCCGCTCGACAACCTCGTCTTGTCCGTGACGCAATTTGTGGGCGGCACGACACACAACGTCATTCCGGGCACAGTGGAAATTTGCGGGACAGTGCGCAGCTTTGACCAGACGCTGCGCGAATCCGTTCCCGGCCTGATGGAGCGCGTCATCAAAGGGATTACGGAAGCGCACGGCGCAAGCTACAAGTTCAAGTACGAGTTCGGCTACCGTCCGGTCATCAACGACGAGGAAGTGACCCGCTTGATGGAAGAAGTAGTCGTGGAATCGCTGGGAGCGGAGTGGGTGGAGCATATGCGCCCGACCATGGGCGGCGAGGATTTCTCGGCGTTCCAGCAAAAAGCGCCAGGCTGCTTTTTCTACGTCGCTGCCGGCAACAAGGAAAAAGGCATTACGTATCCGCACCATCACCCGCGCTTTACCATCGACGAGGATGCGCTGGAAGTCGGCGTGAAAATGTTCGTCAACGCGGCGAGAAAAATCGTCATGTAAAAATGTTAAACCCAAGCATGAAAAAAGCGCCCCCTGTCCAGGTCGGATGGGGGCGCTTTTTGCGTGAATAGGGTGCTTTAGTGCGTGCGCTCTTTTTCTCTTGTATGAAACGCTTTTTGGATTTGCGAAATCTGTCCGGCGTGGATGCCTGTATGGTACATCAGACGCCCCAGCGCTTCGAGCGGAGTCGAGCTGCCGAGCGGCGTATTGACAGGCGTATGCCACGCTTCCTCGGACAAGCTTTTCATGCCTTCGAGCAAATGCTCGTTGGAAGCCGTCATAAAATCGGCAAGCTCCTGCAAGTTCGTAAACTGCCGCCCCTCGACAGGGCCGTTTTTCGTCAGTAGCTCCACGTCCGCCGGGATGCTGCGGCCGAAAAACCACTCGGCAAACATGTATTCCACTTCGGCGTTATGTCTGAGCATATACCCGATGGAGGCAGGGCCGAGCCCGAGCGTCAAGTCTTGTTCCGGCATGCTTTTGGCTGTCTTGTGGAATCTTTCCTGGATCGTGAGCCAGAGTGTCAGTGCAGTTGAATACGTTGAATTGGTCATGAATTTGCCCTCCTGTTGGCGCGAATGATTATTTGGCGGTTTGGGTGTGGCCGTCGCGATTGACGTGTTCGAACTTGTCGGCGGAAAGATCAATGTCGTACGCCTGGCCAAATCCGGCGACGTAGCGGCCTTCGGATGGCGTCAGCTCAAACAGGGAGAAGTCGAGGCCGCGCAGCATATCCATCATGCTTTTGCCAAAGCGCTGTTCGAACAGCGCGAAAATCTCGTCGCAGTCCGCGTTGCCGATATTTCTCGCTGTGCAGACGAAGCGGACGCGCTGGCGGGCGAACAGATTGGCCGTCTTCGCTTCATCTTCAATCAGCATGGCATCGACTGCCGGCGTTTCTTCCAGATAGCGATAATGGTTGGCGATTTTGCTGATGTAGATATAAAACTTTCCGTTGGTTTTGACAAAAGGGGCATAGGAGACAAACGGCTTTCCATGCTCGTCGACCGTGCTGAGCATGAGCGTCTTCATTCCGGCAGCAAACGTTTGGTACTGGACCTTCATCGCTTCCTTCGCCATTGCTTTCATACGAGCATCCCTCGCTTTTCCTGTAGTTTTATTGCGCTTTTTTCAGGACGTGAATACGCGGGCTGGTGCTGTCTGGCGCGTACCGGATTTCTGTGTCGACCCCGTAGACGCTGCGGATCAGCTCCAGCGTAAACACATCCTGAGGCTTGCCGAAAACACGAATGTCCCCGTCTTTGATGACGCAAATTTTATCGCTGTAGGTGCTGGCGTGATTCAAGTCATGCAGCACCATGACAACCGTGAGCTTCAATTCCCGATTCAGCTTGGCGATCAGCTCAAGCACATCGAGCTGGTGGGCAATATCCAGATACGTCGTCGGCTCATCGAGCAGCAGCAGCTTCGGCTTCTGGGCCAAGGCCATGGCGATCCAGGCGCGCTGGGCTTCCCCGCCCGACAGAGAAGCGAGATAGCGGCCCCGGTAGCTTTCCAGTCCTGTTTGCTGCAACGCCCAGTCGACGATTTCGTAGTCGGCTGCATCCAGCCGTTCATACCATTTTTTGTGGGGGACGCGACCGTAGCCGACCAGCTCCTCGACAGTCACATCCGAAGGACAGGAGTTGGACTGGCACAGCATGCACATGATGCGGGAAAGCTGCTTCATGCTCATGTTGTCGGCTGGCTCCCCTGCGATGCGCACCGAGCCGCTCTCGCAAGGAATCAGCCGGGAGATGGCTTTGAGGACCGTCGATTTGCCGGAGCCGTTTGGCCCGATGAGCGAGACAATCTCTCCTTCATGTATATCCAGCGAAAAGTCATTTACGATTCGTTTTTTGCCGTAACAGACGTTCATTGACTGCACGTTCAGCACATCACGTTCCTCCTTTGCGCATCAGATAAAGGAAGTAAGGCCCGCCGACGATGGCCATGACGATCCCCGCCGGAATTTCGAGTGGAGCAAAAAGCGTCCGGCCCAGCGTGTCTGCCACAAGCAGGACGAGCGAGCCGAGCACGAGTCCAAACGGCAAGTTCATCCGGTAATCGGAGCCCATCAGCATGCGCGACATGTGCGGGACGATCAGCCCGACGAAACCGACCAGGCCCACGGTCGAAACGGAGATGGCCGCGAGGTAGACCGCGATCAGGGACAGGGTGAAGCGAAGCCGGTTCAGGTTTTGCCCGAGATTGTGCGCGACCTGCTCGCCGAGACGCAAGATGTTGGCCTGGCGGATACACATCAGCGCAGCGATCCACCCGACGACCGAGTAGGGGAGAATCGTCAGCACGTCGCTTGTGCTTTTCCCGGACAGGCTTCCGTTCATCCATTGCAGAGCCGCTGGCAGCTTGTCGCTGTAGAGGATGGACAACAGGCCGATGACGCCGCCAAATACAGCATTGACGGCGACACCGGACAAAATAATGCGGATCGGGGTGAAGCCCCCTTGCTTTTTCCAGGCCCACAAGTAGACCATCACGGCTGCGATGCCCCCGCCGACAATGGCAAAGAGCGGAATCAGCGCGGAATAACCGGGGACGACCAGCATGATGAACAACACCGTGACCGCTGCCCCGCTGGATACCCCGGTCAGCCCCGGATCAGCCAGCGGATTTTGCATGACAGCTTGCAGCAGCGCCCCGGACGCAGCGAGGTTGGCCCCGATCAGCAGCGCGAGAAACACGCGGGGAATCCGAATGTCCCAGAGAATCGTATGGTTGGCTTCATTGCCTTGGCCGAGTACGGTCGTCATCGTTTCCCACAGCGAGAGCTGCACGCTCCCAAGCCCGACAGACAGGACGATTGCCGCTACGAGCAGCAGGCAAGCGACGCTGAGAAGGACTGGTTTCCTGGTTGAATGGTTCTGGCTCACTGCAAAAACTCCTTATCACTTGTACAGAATTTCCGCGAGCTGCTGGTAGGCGGCAGGGGCGTTGACGATCGAGGCAGTGCCGAACGTGCTGAAATCAAGCGACTGCATTTTGCCGTTTTTGAAGGCGTTCATTTTTTCCCAGGCGCCGTTCTTTTTCACGTCTTCTTCGAATTTTTTCGCTAAGGCATTCGGATCGCCGTGCGCCACGAGCAAAATCACGTCCGGGTTGGCCGCGACGATGCTCTCCATGTTCAGCGGCGCGTACGTTTGCGTTTGCTTCAACGTGTCGGTAGCGACGTTGACGGCTCCTAGGTTGTGCGCGATGCTTCCGGCGAAAGTCTGGTCGCTCATGACCATGAGCGATTCCGCCGAGCCGAACAGGAACAGCACCTTTGGCGTCGGTTTGCCCTTCGTCGTTTCGATGATGCTTTTTTCCTGCTCCGCAATTTTGCTCAGGAGCTGCTCTGCTTTTGCCTCTTGCTTGAACAGCCGTCCGAGTACGACAGTGGACAATTTCAGCTCATCCAAGGAATCGACAGGCAAGTAAGCGGTAGGTGTGCCGGCAGGCTTTAATTTTTTGTCGACGCTGTCCTTGATCGAGGACGGACCGAGCACGAACTCCGGCTGCAGCTTCGCGATTTGCTCCAGGTCCGGCTGGTGCGACGTCCCGATGCGCGGAACGCTGTCCAGAGCCGCTGGCAGCTTGCTGCTCGTCGTCGGTACTCCTACGGGGGCGATCCCGAGTTCATGCAAAATTTCCGTAATCGCGACAGAGATGGTCACGACTTTTGTGGGAGTTTGGTTTTGAAACTGGGCGAGCAGTTCTTCCGCCTTTTTCTCATCAATGCTGACAGAGGGAGCAGCCTGCTCGCTGGATGCCGCTTGCGTGGAGGTGGTTTGGCTCGGTTGTTCGCTGGTTTGGTTCTGCTGAGTGGTTGCCTGTTCGGGAGACTGTGCACTGCTGCACCCGACAGCGCTTGTCAAAAGTAGGGCAATCATGCCCATTTTCCATCCTGATTGCTTCACTATGTATAGCCTCCTGATCTTGATAATGAGAATCAATACCGTTTGGCTTGATTATATAGAGAATGATTACTATTATCAATAAGGATTTTGTAATGAAAAAGGGCCACGAGTGCAGGGGAACCGCCGGAAACCGCAGATTTGTCGAAGGGTGGAAATGGTAGTGAGTTAGAGGAGGTTGTTATTTTGTATATTAATTTGTTCCATTTTTATACAGCAGGACTAGGGGGCGTTATTGTTATGCATACTCGTTTTGTTTGGAGATATTACAAGGGGAGTTTTGAGGGGGGATTGTCAAGATAAGCGGTGTTGAATGGGCGCGGTTTAGTGAGGGCGTGGCGACTTGCGGATACGGAAGCGAGCGGGGGAGTGATGCGGAGGCAATCGTGACGGGGTATTTTGGATCATCGACAAATTCGTTTGTCTATGAATCATCTTGCACGCAGAGTATTTAAGAGTATAATCAAGTCTGCATATCAATTAATTGGAAATGGAGGAAGGGATGTGTAAGATTTGATTCACTTAAAACGACTTTTGTGAGTTTGAGAACTTGGGTGTCGATTCCTTTGTAGATGTAAATAAAAGTAATAGCACAGCGGCTTTCTTTAAAGTGACGCCAGCCCATTCTGGTAAGCACCGAATTTTTTCGTCTCCGTATTTCAATAATGGACTTGAACAAGATACAAGACTGTCTATTTATTCGGATGCAAATTTGCAGAATGAAGTGACAAGCAACGACGATCATGAAGGTCCTTTTGGCACCAAATTTTCAAAAGTCGAATGGGACGCGACAGCGAATACAACATACTACGTTAAGCTTGAAACAACAGCACCTGCCTTGCAGTCTCGACTTACCTTTGAAGAAGACTTGGACAGCACGAGAGAAACAGCCATTCCGGCTGAATGGGATGAAATTTATACGGACAAATTGTCGTCTCCCTATGACGTTGACTACTTTGTGCTCACGGCTGAAGAAATGGCTTACATGAACCTGTATGTGACAAATAACATGCTCATCTTGGAGGACTCGCAAGGAACTGAGCTTAAAACCTTCCACGCGAATGAGGAAGACACGTTGTTTGTTACAGAAGCGGCTGGGACCTACTATGCAAAGGTAGTTTGGAATCAAAGCCAGGCACCAGTCCAATTAAATTCTGGTATTTCGCTATTGTCCGCTGAAATCGGTCAAAGCTATCAAGCAGGCTTTCATGGTCCAAAACGAATTTCAAGTAATTTCGCAGTGGATACAACACCAGGTTTTGAAAAATCAGTAACTGTACAATGGAGATTTTCAAATCCCCATCCAAGCGTAACGATTCAGGTACTCAAGCAGGGAAGACCAGTCTATGAAGAGACCAGAACGAACCAGCCAGCAGGATACCATACGTTCAGTTGGAATGGCATCTACACAAAAGTGAATCCCGGACACCGGGCTGAAAGTGGCGTCTACTTTGTTAAAGTCGTAGCTTCCGATGCACAACAATATCAAATTCTTGTGCCAATAAGTGTTGTGAATACAAACCCGAATGAAGAGCTTGATATCCAATATTTAATCTCTCGCTACAACAGCACCATTCCAAGCGCCACGATCCGTCAAGCACAAGAGAATCTGCAGGCTATGCTGTTCTATGATGGCCCGATCACGGGGGCGTACAATGAAGACTTTTTAATGTCTGTCATTGCTTTTGAAGTAATTCTGAACAGAAGCGTGCATGTTTCTCTCAACGTAAACGTTGGTGGTGGAGAAGTACTAGAAGAGAAAGGGGAGTTAACGAATCAGTTAGTTTATTACATCCATTCAGGAAGAGCGACTGGGCGGGATAAATATGGAAAGTTTGCCGAGTTTCTCTTTAATGGAGATGTTGTTATATATGAGACTGGTGCAGCCACGGTTCCTGTGCTTCGTTTGTCCAAGGTTGGTGGAAAGCTAGTCAAGAAAGCGGGTAAGACCATTGATGATTTATTTGAATGTAATTGCTTTACAGCAGGGACAAAGGTTTTAACGGATGAAGGTGAGAAACCTATCGAGGAAATCGAGGTCAGGGACAAGGTTCTGGCCAAAGACGAAGAGACAGGCAAGTTGGCATACAAGGAAGTGGAATGGCTCTATCAACGAGATGTTCAAGAGACGTATAATCTTACAGTTTACGGTGAAGTGATTACAACAACAGATGAGCATCCGTTTTGGATTGTTGGCAAGGGGTGGGTGGAAGCTAAAAAACTTGTGCCAGGGGATGTTCTAACCACTTCGAATGGCAAAGAGGTAGCCATTGAAAAGGTGGAGAAGAAGCAGGGGCACACAACCGTTTACAACTTCAAGGTGAAGGATTTCCATACGTATTTTGTCTCCAATCTGTGGATTTGGACGCATAATAGTTGTGAGATCACCCCAGAACAGTTAGCCGAGCTGGCCAGAAACTCGAAACCGATAGATGGATTGGAAGGTACAGTATCCGCCTACGTTGTGCATCAAGCAGCGCGTATTTTTGTCGGAGAGGGTGCGGCTATACAAAAAATTGATGGTGGGATGTTGTATACTAGTAAAGACAAGCTTAGAAGGGTTAGAACTGGACAAAAACTGGGGAAAGGTGTCTATGAAGCCAATTTTGAGACTTTTGATGCTAAAAATACCAAACTTACGAATTACCATGTTGAAATCAAATAAACAGGATGTGATCCTATATGGTAGTGCCAGTTTTAAAAAGAATTGTGTTAGTTGGTGACGAACCAGATGTAACAGATGATGATTTTGGAGTTGCAGCAAATGCAGATATTGGAACGGATGATGCGGAAGGGGTAGATTATTTTTATTTTAGAGTAGTAAGCCCTAAAAGACTGCTTTCTTTTCTGAAAGAGGATAAGATTGTAAATGGTCGAGCTACTTTTATTATGGAAAGGTTCGATTTAAGTTTAGTAGAGGAAGAGATTAACAAAATCTTAGGAGATTGCATTCGCCCTACATGGGCTGAGGTAGCAAAGGCAATTAACCGCCATTTGAATTGGGAGTACGATAACATTCAATACGAAACAGTTGAAGAAGCAATGGCAAGACTAAAGAAGAACAAATGATATATGAGACCTTGAAGGATAGTTTCCTTCAAGGTCTATTTTCTATCACCCATGGACTTGAAATGCATTATTTAAAAGCGCGTAGCGTAGGAACATTAAAAGAAAGTTGGAGATACAAAACCAAGCTCTAGCTGTGCAGTTTGCTCCGTTGCTGCTTTGTAAATGGGTGTAAGGTGCTGTTACTTTCTTGACATCATTGTACGGTGACATTGGAAATGAGCGTAGGTGAAGTCTCAATACCATACAAGTCTTGCAGGTGATCTTGAATATCGGGAATGTAAATTTTTTTGTGTAAATGGGTTTTTAACAGGCGGATGGTTACGTGGGCGGCTTTACATGGAGGGGCGGGCATGATAGGCTCGTTTGCCATGCGATGCATGGTTGACTGGCATCGCCCCATCGCAAGAAATCATGCCCGCAGAGGCTCCATGAGGCGAGTCAGAGTGTTTTTGCATCGGCCTCACGAACGAACATACGAAACCGCAGAAACCGCCTCTGCCAGCTTGCCAAACCGCTTCCTGCCATTACACTTAGCTCAGCCGAAACAGCTTATGCCAAATAGACGTTTTCCGCTCGGCGTCCTTGAGCTTGGCCAACTGGACTTTGGCGTCCATGATGTCGCTCATCGCTTTGGTCAGGCGGCGGTCGCGCTCCTTGAGGCTGCTGCGGATATACGCCTCCTGCTTTTCCAGGCGCGCGAGCAGCGCCTGCTGGTTCTCATCCTGCTGCTTCACGTGCAGCGCCAGGGCGTGCAGCTTTTCGTCGATGGCGTCCAATGCTTCGAGAGTGTCTTCTGTTGCGACGGGATGAGCAACAGGGGCGAGAGCAACAGCCGTCTCTCTGTGAGCCGCTCCCGCTCCCGTGTAGTTTTGGCTGACGATCATTAGCGCGGCTTCTTCCTGGGGAATGAGCTGGTCCTTGGTCAGCTCGTAAAAGCGGGTCAGGCAGGACACATCCATCTGGCGGTATTCGCGCCGGTTTTGATTGTCCCGCAGGAACCAATAGCCGTGCTGCTCGAGCAGCATGCTCCACTTGCGCAATGTGCTCGCCCCGATCCCGAGCATTTCGGCGACTTCCCTGCCGCTGTAGGTCCGTTCCCTGGCGACAAGCTCAATGACGTCTCCCATGCTTATCCCTCCTGCCGTACGTGCTTTTTATCCGTTTTTTACCCATTCTGTGCGGCAAAAGAATTTCCTTTTGCAATCGTGCGACAATTTCCTGCACCGTTCGAATTTTGCGCCGGTGATTGTCCGCGCTCTGTCATCTGCCGACAAAACTCGCCGTTGTGGCGCTGCACGCCGCAAACTAGACGAATGACGGACGGGTACAAGTACATTTTCTGTTTGTCTGTGCATTTGCTCAGTAGGGCTATGCCAAACGTACATAGGATGCTTACAGAAGGAGGGATTGACCATGGCATTCAGAGACCAGGTGAGACGATTCGAAGGGAAAAACGTAAAGGTTGAGACTGTGAATTGCAACTTTTTCGGCAAGCTGATCGAGGTAAAATCCAGCACTATCATCCTGCGCGAACACGACAACCATCGCCGCACCATCATTCGTGATTCTAAAATTATTGCCGTTACGGAACACGACCACGACTGCTAAGCTGCCATACCGTCTTGTTAACAGAAATGAGTTGTTCCTCAGGCTGTCGAGCGATCGGCAGCCTCTTCCTTTCTTTTTGCCGGAGTGTGCAGATGGATTTTATTCCCGCCCCTGCGCATGGTAACATGGTAGAGGAACAAACCAATGATGAGAGAGGGCAGGGGATACCATGTTGGAAATCCGGTTTCACGGACATTCTTCCGTGCAGTTGACCAGTGAAGGGCATTCGATCATGATTGACCCGTTTATTTCGGGAAATCCGCTGGCAAAAACGACGCTTGCGGACATCCAAGTCCAGTACATCCTGCTGACGCACGGACACCAGGACCATATTCTCGACGCAGTCGAGCTGGCAAAGGCAAATGACGCGACCATCGTCGCGACGCATGAGCTGGCTACATACCTTGACTGGCAAGGCGTCAAAACCGTTTCGATGAACCTGGGCGGCTCTGTGACACTGCCTTTTGGAAAAGTGAAAATGACACAGGCGTTCCACAGCTCCGGCGTCGTGCTGGATGACAAGCAGCAGATCGTCTACATGGGGATGCCAGGCGGCTTTGTGATCGAGCTGGGCGGCAAAACGATCTACCACGCGGGAGATACAGGGCTGTTCGGCGACATGAAGCTGATTGGAGATCGCCATGATATCGACTTGGCGTTTTTGCCGATTGGGGATGTATTCACGATGGGGCCGGAGGATGCGGTGATCGCCGCCGAGTGGATCGCCGCCGACTACGTCGTGCCGATTCACTACGATACGTTCCCGCCGATCAAACAGGACGGAGACGCGTTTGTCGCGACTTTGGCCGAAAAAGATATCAGAGGCAAGGCACTGAAACCAGGCGAGGTTTTGCGCCTGCCGTAGTCTGCAAGACTGCGAGCCTGTAAGACTGCAAGCTACCAGACTGCAAGCTACAAGCCCGCAAGTCTACCAGCCCGCAGCCGAGAGCAAACCGCCTTTTGCCAAAAAACCGCTTGTCCGAAAAAACGGGACAGGCGGTTTTTCTTTTCCTGTCTTCTATAAAAAGAGACAGGCCAATCTCTGAAAAAGCGGCATGAAAATGGTAGCGACGCTCATAGATATAGAAACATAGGGAAGAGAGCCTGGCAAAAAGGAGAGGAAAGTCTCGATGAGCACTTTGCACCATACGCTGCTGTTTTTCTCGGTGATCGTCCTTTATTCATTGGCGAGCCTCGCCTTTCCGGGGGGCGGGGCCTGGTACGAGTCGCTGACCAAGCCTGAAGGCACGCCGCCCGACCATGTGCTCAAGATCGTCTGGTTTATTTTGCATGTGCTCATTGCTGTATCTGTCGTCATTGCTGTTCGCCGCAAGCAAATGAATCGGGAGCTTTTGCTTCTGTACGGAATAAACTGGTTTTTTCATCAGTTGTTTACGCTGTTGTTTTACAGGCTGCAATTGCCGTTTTTGGCCGCCGTCGACACGATTCTCATCCTGTACTCGACCTGGGTGCTGATCCGGGCGATTCGGCCGCTGGACAAGATCGCCTCCTCCTTGTTGATCCCGTATTTGCAATGGAGCCTGTTCGCCATCTATCTTGCGGTTTCGTTCTGTGTGCTGAACCTGTGAGCGTTGGGAGCGTGCCGGACTACAGCCCTGCGACGAGCCGCTTTGCCCGCTCTGTGGCTTGGCGATACACGTCCTCCCAGGAGATGGTTTGCAGCTTGCGGTCGCGCATCAAAACTTCGCCGTTGACGATCGTGGTATCGACATCCGCGCCGGTCGCGCTGTAGGCGACGAGCGAATGCAGGTCGTGCAGCGGGGCGAGGTGCGGCTTTTTCAGATCGAGCAGGATGAGATCGGCGCGTTTGCCTGTCGCAAGTGTGCCCACCTCGTGGTCGATCCCGAGCAGTCTGGCGCTCTCGATCGTCGCCATGCGCAAAACTTGCTCGGCTGGCAGCACGGTCGGATCGCCATAGTGCAGCTTTTGCATCCAGGACGCCGCCTTGATTTCCGCAAACATGTCGAGCGTCGTGGCGCTGCCTGCTCCGTCGGTGCCCAGGCCGACCGTGACGCCTTGGGCGAGCAGCTCCGCGACAGGAGCGATTCCGCAGCCGAGCTTCAGATTGCTCACAGGGTTGTGCGCGACGCCGCCTCGCATGCCGCGCAAACGGCCGATGTCCTCTAGGCTCAAGTGGACAGCGTGGGCGAGCAGGACGTGATTTTCGTGAAAAGTCCCCAGCTCCTGCAAATACTCGGTCGGCGTCTGGTCGTATTTCTCGCGGATTTTTTCCACTTCCTCGCGGGTTTCGGCCAGGTGGATGTGCAGCGGAATCCGGCGGCTTCTGGCGAGATCGACGACCTCTTTCAGCGGCTGCGGCGGGCACGTATAAGGCGCGTGCGGCCCGAGCATGGTGGTGATTCTGCCGTCTGCCGCACCGGACCATCTGTCGATCAGATCGAGCGCTTCGGTCATGCGCCGTCCGCCGTCATCCTGTAAAAAGATCAGGCCGCGCGTCAGCGAAGCTCTGATTCCGCTGTCCCGCACGGCTTCGGCTACAGCGTCCATGTGCACGTACATGTCGGCAAAAGCCGTCGTGCCAGAGGCGATCATTTCCGCAATCCCGAGCATCGTTCCCCAGTAAACGTCCTCTGGCGTCATCCGTGCTTCCGCTGGCAGCATCTTTTTGTCCAGCCAATCCATCAGCTTCAGGTCGTCGGAAAAAGCTCGCAACAGCGACATGCTCGCATGATTGTGGGCGTTGACAAGGCCAGGCATGGCGACCATGTCTTTGGCCGGAAGCACGGTGCTGGCAGACGCTTCAATCACGGGTGCGAGCTTCGCAATCCGCCCGTCCGCAATCAAAATGTCCCCGACCCACGGCCGTTCTTTTTCCACCATCGTCAAGATATGGCACCCTTTAATCAGTAACGTGTTCATGCAACCATCCTCCTTGGATTTCTGTTCGGTTGCAAGCGTAAAGCTTCACGCGGCGGCAGAGTCAAGAGGGAAATTTGTCTCGAAAAAGAGAAGCAAAGCAGTGCTGATTCGCCGGATTCTGTAATATTGTTTATTAGATAACAATTGACTCAAGAAATAATACTACATAAAATGGTGATAAGATACGAAGGAAGAGAGCGGTGGCGCATATGTTAAACGGAGGACTTGTCAGCCTGCAGGCGATTTTGGACGAATTGAAGCCATCCGAACGCAAGGTGGCCGAGTATATACTGGCTCACCCGGAAGATGTGGTGAAGCTGTCGGTGCAAAAGCTGTCCGAGCTGAGCGGAGTATCGGAGGCGACGATTATTCGCCTGGCTCGTTCGCTGAATATGAAGGGCTATCAGGAGCTGAAGCTGCGGATTGCGGGCGACTTGAACAAACAGACGGCGCCCACGAGCTATCAGGAAATCATGATGGAGGGCACGACCGAGTCGATCATGCAGGCGGTGAGCTGGAACAACATTCAGTCGATTCAGGACACACTCTCGGTCCTGTCCAGCGAAGAAGTGAACAGAGCCGTCGATGCGCTGTCCACAGCGAGAAAAATAGATGTGTACGGAGTAGGAGCCTCCGCGGTCATTGCCGACGACATCAGGCAAAAGTTTTCCCGCATCAACCTGTGGTGCGAGGCTTACTCCGATTTTCACGCGCAACTGACCTCGGCTGTCAACCTGTCGGAAAAAGACGTCGTCATCGGCATTTCCTATTCGGGGCAAACCGAGGATATCATCCAGTCGCTGACAGAGGCGAGACAGCAGGGCGCCACGGTCATTTCGCTGACCAAATTCGGGCCTTCGCCTGTCGCGGATTTGGCTCATATCCGGCTGTTTACCAGCTCCGTGGAAAAAAGCATCCGCAGCGGGGCGATGGCTTCCCGGATTGCGCAGCTCAATGTGATTGATATTTTGTTCATCACGATGGTCAGCAGAAAGCAGGATGATGTGATTCCGTTGCTGGAAAAAACGCGGCTGGCTGTCAGCCGGACAAAACGCTCATCCAATTGACGAAAAGGCGGAGGGGGAAACATGGAGTCGCTCGAAAAACTGTTGCAAGGCTGGATCGGCGAGCGACTGCTGCCGGGAGCTGCCCTGCGCGTCGTCCGCGAGGGGCGTGTCTGCTACTCGCTCGATGCGGGAGCTACGAGTATCGCCGACGGCCAGCCGATCACGAAAGACACTTTGTTTGACTTGGCCTCGCTGACAAAGGTGACAGCGACATTGCCCGCGCTCCTGCTCTTGATGCAGGAGGGGCTGCTCGCCCCCGATGACCGGATCGGCGCATTTTTTCCGGATTGTCCGCCCGATAAAGCCGCGATCACGATCGGGCAGTTGCTCGCGCACACGTCCGGACTGCCGGCAGATTTAGAGACGCGCAGGCGGGATAGCGAGATCGTGCTGCCTGAGCTGTTGTATCGGCAGCAGTTGCTGCAAAAGCCGGGCGAGCGAGTCGTCTACAGCGATCTGGGCATGATCTGGCTCGGCCTGCTTATCGAGCGAGTGGCAGGACAGCCGCTGGATGCGTTTGTCGCACAGCGGGTTTTTGCCCCATTGGGGATGGCGCACACTTGCTACTGTCCTGACGGGAGGTGTTTTCTGAATATTGCAAAAACAGAATATTGCTCGCTCACAAGCGCGTACATCTGTGGGGAAGTCCATGACGAAAAAGCGTTTGCCATGGGCGGAGTCGCGGGGCACGCCGGGCTGTTTGCGACTGCGGACGACTTGTGCCTGTACGCGCAAAGCTGGCTGTACAACGAACCGCCCTTGCTTGCGGAGCATTGGCGCGAGCTGGCGGTGCGCAACCACGCCGGGCAAGCGGGCGAAAGCCGCGGTTTCGGCTGGGAGCTGAACCAGGCAGGAACTACGCTCAGTTGCGGCGATCATTTTCATCCCGCGAGCTACGGACATACGGGGTTCACCGGGACCAGCATCTGGATCGACCCGGTCCGGGAGCTTGCCGTCATTTTTCTCACCAATGCCGTTCACCTCGGGCGCAATCATCAGCTTCGGCAATTGCGGCCCATCCTGCACAACGCTGTCACGACCGCGCTGCAAACGGTCTGACTGATAAAGCGAGAGCACGTGTATGATCGCTTCGAAGAAAAAGGGGGAGGGTTCTGGATGAAGCATTTCCGTTTTCGAAGGGCGGCGTCTGTCTTTTTGGTAACAGCCATGGCACTGGTCGGCTGCAGTTCAGGTGGAGGGGAGCAAACCGCGCCGGGCACCCAGCCTGGTGGCAATGAGGGTGGCGGACAGCAGGTGACGCTGTCCATGCACAGTTGGCGGGTCGAGGACACAGAGGGCTACAAGGCGATTATCAAAGCGTTTGAGGCCGAGAACCCGAACATCAAGATCGAGTTCAAGCCGTTCAAGGCAACCGAGTACAACACCATCCTCAACACCGCGCTGCAAAGCGACAGCGGACCGGACATCCTGCAACTGCGTCCGTATGCTCCGGGTATTTCCCTGGCGGAAGCAGGCTATCTGGAGTCGCTGGACAATGTGCCAGGCATCTCCTCCTTCCCCAAAGACGTCCTCGCAGCGGCGACAGGCAAAGACGGCAAAGTCTACGGCGTTCCGCTCTCCTTAAATTCCACGCAGTTTTACTACAACAAGAAAATTTTCGAGCAAAACGGCCTGACAGAGCCAAAGAGCTGGGACGAATTGATAGCGACAGCCAAGGCGTTGAAGGAAAAAGGCATCACGCCGATTTCGTTTGGCGCGAAGGAAGGCTGGCTGCTTTCGTTGAGCCACGGCGTGATCGCTCCGGCGAGCTACAGCGGCGGCGACTATCTCGACAAGCTGCTCAAAGGCGAAAGCAATCTGCAAAGTTCCGAGTTTCTCCAATCGGTTACACGCATGCAGGAACTGATTCCTTATTTCCCGGAAAATTATGTGGGGCTCGAATTGAACGACATGCGCACCTTGTTCGCGACGGAAAAGGCGGCGATGTTCATCAACGGCAGCTTTGAGCTGGAAGGGCTGAAAAAGCTGAACCCCGATTTGCAGCTAGATTTTTTCCCGATGCCGACCAACAACGGGCAGTCTGTCCTGACGACATGGGTGGATGGTTCGTATGCCGTCAACGCCAAGTCGAAGCATAAGCAGGAAGCGTTGAAATTCATGGAGTTTATGGCGACCAAAAAGTTCGGCGAGCTGTTCGCCAACCAGTTCAAGCGTATCAGCGCAGTGCCGGGAGTGTCGACAGACGATCCGCTCGTAAACAAAATGGCGGAGCTGTCGCAAACAAGCTCGACGCCTTACCTGATGGTCGTGCACTTCGCCGAAGGACAGCCGACAACGAAGCAAACGCTGGAAAACGCCCTGCAAGGCATGTACTTGGGCAAGCTCACGCCCGAACAGGTCGCGGGGGAAGTACAGAAGTCCGCCGCCACCTGGTTCCCTCCGTTTAAAAAGTAGGCAGTGATGATCGTTGGCGGGAGCGGATGAACCGTAGCCCTCCCGTCCGCGAAAGCCAAACGGGGGTGGAGATCATCGGCACGAGGAACAGGCATACGATTCGACCGAAGGGGCGGGCGCGCTGGCTGATCCACCTGTTTCCCTTGCCCGCCTTGATTGTGTACACGCTGTTTGTCCTGTATCCGATTCTTAGCGCTTTTTTGTACAGCTTGTACGACTGGCAGGGCATCAAGCGGGGAGTGTTTGTCGGGCTGAAAAATTTTGTCACGCTGTTTACGGTGGAGCCGTTCAACGAGATGTTCTGGAACGCCTTCGGGCACAACGTCTCCTACTTTGTCATCGAAATGATCGTGCAAAACGGGATTGCGTTCGGCCTCGCCTTTCTCATCTACCGCAAAATTCGCGGCTCGGCCTTTTTGAAAATCGCTTACTTCATGCCGCGGCTGCTGTCTGTGATTGTGATTGGTTTTTTGTGGAAATTAGTCCTCAATCCGAATTACGGAGCGCTGAACACGCTGTTGGCCGAGGTAGGACTGCAGGAGTGGGCCAGACCGTGGCTGGGCGATCCGGATACGGCGCTGATTGCGATTATTTTGATTAACTGCTGGTTTGGCATCGGCTTTGCCATGCTGATCTTTTTGGCCGGATTGCAGGCGATTCCGGAAGAGCTGATCGAGGCAGCCAGGCTGGACGGGGCGCGGGGCTTGCGGTTGTTGTGGAAAATCATCCTGCCGCTGTGCATGCCGGCGATTACGATCATGACGATCTTCACCTTTATCCAGGCGTTCGAAGCGTTTGAGCTGGTGTACGCGATGCAAGGCTCGATGGGCGAGCCGTTTCGCTCGACGGATACGCTCGCGGTCTACTTTTATCGCATGGCGTTTTCCAGTGCGGGCGGCGCGGGAGACTTGGCTGTCGGGCTCGGCTCCGCATTGGCTGTCGTGCTGTTTTTCATCGTCGCATCCGTGTCGGCTGTCTCGCTGTACTTGATGCGCAAGCGCGAAGTCCAGCATTGAGCGATGAAGCGGACCCGCGAGCAGGCTGGGGCTGAACCGGAACGGGAAGGGGGGATGCAGGTGAAAACGAGCGTAGCGGGCAGGGCGGTTTCGTATGTGGCCGCGTATATGTTTGCATTGGTGTCGCTCTATCCAATCGTGTTAATGATTCTTTCCTCGTTTAAAACGAACAGGGAGATTTTCGCCAGTCCGTTGTCGCTGCCGCAGTCGTTTGGCTTTGCGACGTACCGGAAGCTGTGGGAAGCGGTGCCGTTTGCCGACTTTTTGCTGAACAGCGTATTGGTCAGCGGGATGTCGGTGTTGATGATTACGGTCTTTTCCGCGATGGCTGCCTTTTACTTGTCGCGCTTTTCGTATCGCTGGACAGGGGCGCTGTACTTCTTTTTCATCATCGGGCTGATGATTCCGATCAAGCTGGGGATTGTGCCTTTGTTTTTGCTGATGAAAAATTTCGGGCTGCTCAATTCGCTCTGGTCGCTGATCCTGATCTACACGGCGAGCGGGATTCC
Source organism: Brevibacillus sp. FW301-21C12A (assembly GCF_058788915.1). Classification (NCBI taxonomy): domain Bacteria; kingdom Bacillati; phylum Bacillota; class Bacilli; order Caryophanales; family Paenibacillaceae; genus Brevibacillus; species Brevibacillus sp. FW301-21C12A. The sequence goes on along the minus strand of NZ_JBYTBG010000010.1, from coordinate 47,036 downwards.
GATCTCGGTGTTTATTTTGACGGGGTTTTTCCGCACGCTTCCTGTAGAGCTGGAGGAGGCGGCGCGGATTGATGGCTGCAGCCACTTTCAGGTGTTTTGGCGCGTGCTCTTGCCGCTGATCCGGCCCGCGCTCGCGACGGTTGTCATCATCAACTTCATTCACGCCTGGAACGACTTCTTTTTCCCGCTGATCTTCATTCAGGAAGACGCGCTGAAGACGATTCCGGTGGGGATGATGGTGTTGTTCGGGGAGTACGAAACAGATTGGAGCCTGCTTTTTGCCGGGCTGACGTTGTCTGCGCTGCCAATGATCGTCGTGTTTTTGCTGGCGTCCAGACAGTTCATGGAGGGGTTGACCGCAGGTGCAGTTAAATGACGGGAAAAAATGGTTTATCGGGATAGATGGAGGGGGGACGAAGACAAAAGCCGCCATCTGCGACGAGCAAGGGCAAGTGTGGGCGATCGTGGCAGGGGAGTCATCCAATCCGCTGTCGCGGCCGTGGGCACAGGTGGAGGCGACGCTGCAACAGCTCGTTGCGACTGCGTGCGAGCAGGCGGGAGCGAGAGCGGAAGAGGTGGCGGGGCTGTTCATCGGTCTGGGCGGCGCTGATCGCCCGGCGATTCGGGAAAAGCTGCACGCTTCGTTTGCAGAGGTGTGGCAGGAGCGGCTGCGCGTGGACAACGATGCGGTTCCTGCGCTCTACTCCGGGACGTGGGGGCAGCCGGGGATTGTGCTCATCTCCGGTACAGGCTCGATTGCGTGTGCGCTGACAAGCGGAGGGGCGAGGCACCGCGTAGGCGGTTGGGGCTATTTGCTTGGCGATGAAGGCAGCGGCTACGATCTCGGAAAAAAGGCGGCCATGGCGGTTTTGCGCGCATATGACGGTCGCGGCGAGCCGACTGCCTTGACCGGGCTGTTTCTTGCCCATTACCAGGTGGCAAGCCCGGAAGAGCTGATCGGCGTGATCTACGGGGCCAGCAATCCGCGCATGCGCCTGGCCGGGGCGAGTGAGCTGGTGGAGCAGGCGGCACGGCAGCAAGACAGCCTCGCGTGCAGACTGATTGCAGAAGCGGCGGACGATCTGCTCGAGTTGGCGCAGGCATGCCTGGAAAAGACGCAGGAAGCACTGCCTGTCGTGCTCGCGGGAGGGCTGTTTGCCACCGACACGCTGGTCAGACAGCGAGTGATGGATAAAGCTTCGTTTTCGACGGTCATCCCGGACGTGCCGCCTGTGATCGGTTCTCTGGCAGCGGCGATCACGGGCACAGGCCACCGCCTGGACGAAAAAGCGGCAGAGAAGTTGCGAAAAAGCGGTACAGCCTTGGAAAAGAGGTGAAGCCCAGCATGGACGAAAACCTGCACCAGCTTCAGACGGAAATGCGCAATCCGGCCAGCGAGCGGCTGGATCAGATGACGGCGCTGGAAATCGTCACGCTGATGAACGAGGAAGATCACAAGGTAGCGGTCGCCATCAAGCGGGTGCTGCCGCAAGTCGCCGAAGCTGTCGAGCAGATCGTGCAGGCGCTGTCGGGCGGCGGACGGCTGTTTTACTTCGGAGCCGGTACGAGCGGGCGGCTTGGGGTGCTGGACGCCGCTGAATGCCCGCCGACTTTTGGCACGGATGCTTCCGTCGTGCGCGGAATCATTGCCGGCGGAGCGCAAGCGATGACAGAAGCCATCGAAGGGGCCGAAGACTCGCACGAGCTGGGGCGGCAGGATGTGCGCGAGGCGGGAGTCGGGCAGGGCGATGTCGTCGTGGGGATCGCGGCCAGCGGGCGGACGCCTTATGTGCTGGGAGCGCTGGAAGAGGCGAGGGCGCGGCAGGCTGCAACGATAGCGCTTTCCTGCAATCCCGACCCGGACAGCAGCAAAAGCGCCGACATCGCGATCAACATCGAAGTCGGTCCGGAGGTCGTCACCGGCTCTACCCGGCTCAAGGCAGGCAGCGCGACGAAGATGGTGCTGAACATGCTGACGACTGCGAGCATGGTGCAGCTTGGCAAAGTGTACGGGAATTTGATGGTGAACGTGCAGGCGACGAACCAGAAGTTGCGGGAGCGCGCGAAGCATATTGTCATGCAAGTGACGGGAGCGTCGTACGAGGAAGCGGACCGATTGCTCGGGGAAGCGGCAGGCGATGTGCGAGTGGCGATCGTCATGCAAAAGACAGGCTTGGCGGCAAAGGAGGCGGCAGAGCGGCTGGCGCGTGCAGGCAATAAGGTCAGGGCCGCGATTGAGCACGGGTAAGAATGCTCCCCTCTATCCTATAAAAGAAGATTTATATACATTTCACAAACCCAGGGGATGGAAACGGCAAAAAGAATAGGGTAAAATTGGGTATGAATAGCATTTGAGAACGGTTAAGGCTATTTCCGCTAGGCGGATTAGCCGTTTTCTCGTCCCAGGAGGGGAAGGGCACAATGAAAGGCCTGTTGGATAATGAGTGCAGGAGCAGTCTTCTCTATCGCTCCTTCTTCGAGCAAATGGTGCAAGCGGCTTTTTGGCTGGATCAATCAGGAGGCGTTTGCAGAGGCAATCCCGCCTGCGAAGCGCTGACAGGCTACGCAGCAGAAGAGTGGGAGGGCTACCCGTTTTGGAAGCTTGCCATCGCGGAGGAGCAGGAGACAGTGCGCCGTCAGACGCAATGCGCAGTAAACGGGGAGCCGATGCCATTTTGCACGGTTTTCGCTCACAAGGCTGGTCCGCCGGTACCTGTCCATATTACGTATGGCGCATTTTTGGCAGAAGGTGCCACGATTGGCTATTACGCGATGGTGCAAAAGCTGTCGCAAGCCGTGGCCGACAGCAGGGAGGCCCAATCGTGCAAGGTGCTGGATCTCTCGCTGGAGGCGGCCTTTATCTACGAAAAAGGAGAGCTGAAGTACGTCAACCAATCCGGAATCAGGCTCATGGGAGCACGAGGGTACGAGGAGCTTTTGCCCTATCCGTTCACTTCCTTTTTCCACCCGCGCGACATGCCTTTGATTCACGAGCTGCAAAAGCGGCTGGAGCGGGGAGAGACGACCTCGCCGATTGAGGTGGAGCTGATTCGCCTGGACGGCACGCGAACGGATGTGGAGGTTTGCGGCACATCTGTGGTCATTCAGGACAAGCTACGCCATTACATATTGATACGCGATATGACAGAGCGCAAAAGGGTGCATGAATTTTTGCAAAACTCGGAAAAACTGGCGCTGGTGGGACAGTTGGCGGCGGGGATTGCCCATGAGATACGCAATCCGCTGACTTCGTTGAAAGGCTTTATCCAACTGATGCAAAAGGACGGCATGCGCAAGCCGGAGTACTTTTCCATCATGAGCTCGGAGCTGGCGCGGATCGAGATGATCGTCAGCGAGCTGTTGGTGCTGGCGAAGCCGCACGCGTCTGCCTTTGAGGTGCACGACTTGACCAATCTCATCACCCATGTGGTAACGTTATTGGAAACAGAGGCGATTTTGCAAAAAGTGACGATCCAGGTCGCGTTTGAATCGCCGTTGCCTATGGTTCACTGCGATGAAAACCAGTTGAAGCAAGCGTTCATCAACTTTTTGAAAAACGGTATCGAGGCTACATCAGGCAGTGGGGAAATCGTCATCCGGCTATGGTGCGAGGGCGACAAGGTGGTCATCCGCTTTGAGGACAATGGGGTAGGCATCCCGGCGGAGCAGCTTGCCCGGCTGGGAGAGGCTTTCTTCACCACGAAGGAGACGGGAACCGGCCTCGGCCTGATGGTCAGCCGCAGAATCATCGAAAACCATCGAGGAACATTACGGCTGATGAGCACTCCAGGAATCGGAACGACAGTGGAGGTATGTTTGCCCGTCATCAGCTAGAGCGGGGCGAATGGCGAAGGGGAGGACATGCAGATGGCTGAGTGGAAAAACAAAAACACAGTGCTGACAGCGGGATTTGCCCAAATCCCCAAAGGGACGACGCTGTACGAGGTGTCGACGATGGTGGGCTGTGTGCTCATCATTGATGCCGATGACGGCGTCATATGCGATGCCAGTTTTACCTTTGTGATGGACAAGACGAGCGAGTTTCTGGTCAGTCTGCTCGTGGGCAAGTCAGTGGCAGGGGGGATGCAGGAGATTGCGCAGACGATCCAGGAGCGTTTTCTCGCCCCCGGACAGGGAGCTGTTTTGCAGGCCATTCGTGCGGCTGTCGATCGTTATCACGAGAAAAAAGCGTAAGCCTACCCAATAGCCGGAGGGTTGTACATGCATGAAAACAACGCCGTAAGAGAAGCGTACGCAAGACATCTGCTGGAGCGTTATAGCGGCTGGCTCAGCCGTGTTGACGCCGTGGATCAGGAAGAGATCGAGGCGGTAGCCCGCGAGATTGACGAGGTGTTGGCAACAGAAGACGGGATGCGGCACAAGGAGCTGCTGAAAAAAATCAGCGAGTTGCGGGACAAGGTATCCGAAATGATGTGGATGTCGGAGCACATGAAAATTTTGCACGACTTGAGCCATATTTTTGCGAAGACGTTTGAGGAAGACAAGATTTTGTGGAAGGCTTTTGAGCTGGCCTCCCGCGTGATGCGCGCCGACGCCTTTTTCATCGCGTTTTTTGACGAGGGCGACAGCGAGATCAGAATCCCGATCAGCATCGACAACGGCATCAACTACGGGCCGATTACGGTTCCGTACGGCCAGGCGATGATCTCCAAGGTGATTGAGACCCGGCAAACGATCCACATTCGGACGATGAAGGACGAGCCGAGCGAGCCGGAAATGATTCGCTGGGGCAGCCCGGAGATCGACACGAACACCTGTATTTTTGTGCCGCTGATGCTGGGGAATCAGATCAAAGGCGTCATTTCGGCACAGTCCTATCGCGAGTTTGCCTACAAAAAGGAGCACGAGGAGCTTTTGAAGATCATCGGCTTCCAGGTGGCGAGCGCGATCGAGACGGCGCGTCTGTACGAGCGGATGTACCAGATGTCTTTTCAGGATGAACTGACGGGACTTGCCAACTACCGGGCGTTCCACCGCGATCTGGAAAAGCTGCTGGGAGAAGAAAGCTCCCCGGTGGCGTTGATTATGCTCGATTCGGACAGTTTGAAACTGGTGAACGACCATTTCGGACATCACGCGGGAGATGAGCTGATTAGAAGAATCGCCGAGGCGATGAAAGCCGTGGCAGGGCGAGAAAATACGGCCTACCGCTATGCGGGGGACGAGTTCATGCTGCTCTGCCCGAAGGCGACGATGAAGGAAGCGGAGGAAAAGGTGCGGGCGATCCGCGACTTTTTGCGCATGCACCCATTATTGCAGGACAATTGCTGCATCCCGATCGCGGTCAGCGTCGGCATCGCGCGTTTTCCCGACGACAGCGACACGGCAGACGGCTTGAAGCGGGCAGCAGACGAGGCGCTGTACCGCTCCAAGCGCAGAGGGAAAAATTGTACGACCGTGTATGCGACAGGCTAGTGTCTAGTTTCGACTGTGACTTTTGGCTGCCGCAGAGCAAACAGGAAAGTCAACAGCGGCGAAATCCACAGGTAGATTACATACGGCAAGTAGTCGATTGTCGCCACGTGCAACGTTGAGGTGAAAAAGGCCCCGCTGACGCCCCAAGGAATGAGCGGGTTGACGAGCGTCCCGCAGTCTTCGAGCGTACGGGAAAGCCGTCTGCCTTCGATCCCTTGTTTGACAAAGGCGTCGTGGAACATTTGCCCCGGAAGCAGGATCGACAAGTACTGTTCGCCTGTCAAAAGGTTGACGAGGATGGACGACGAGCCGGCCAGTCCGACCATGCCTGCCGCTTTTTGGATGCGCTGGATCAAGCCTGCAAACAAGGCTTCGAACACACCGCTGTACTGCAAAATACCACCGAGAGACAGGGCGATGAGAATGAGGGCAAGTGACCAGGTCATGGACAACAGCCCGCCCCTGTTCACGATAGAAGCAACGGCTTCGTTGGCGATTTCGCTGGCGAAGCCGTTTTGCATGACGTTCATCCATTCGACCGGGGAGTGAACTCCTTGCACGAGAGCAGCAGTCGCGACTCCGCTCAAGATCCCGAAGACGAGGGTCGGCAAAATCGGCTTGCGCAAGGCAGAACAGACGAGCACGACGGCAGCAGGCAAAAGCGTCGTGATTCCCAGGGAAAAATGCTGCGCAAGCACCGTCTGGATTTCCTGGATCGCCTCCAGGCTTACGTCAGCGGACTGTCCCTGAACGGCGAAGAAAATCGCCGTAATCAGCAGGCCGGGAATCGCGGTGTGCGACATGAATTTGATGTGATTCATCAAAGAGACGTTGGCAATCGCAGCCGCAAAGTTGGTCGTGTCTGACAGCGGGGACATTTTATCCCCGAAGCAGGCGCCGCAAATAATCGCCCCGGCTGTCATCAGCGGGTCGAGCCCGAGTGCGGTCGAGACGCCCATCATCGCTACGCCGATCGTGCTGATCGTCGTAAACGTGCTGCCGGTGACGCTCGAGACGATCACGGTCAAAAAGAGGGCGCTGATCGTAAAGTACTCCGGCGAGATCAGCGAGATGCCAAGGTGCAAGATCATCGGAACCGTTCCGCTCATCATCCAGACCCCGATCAACACCCCGATCAGACAGAGGATCAGCATCGGGGCGATGGCGGTCTGGATGCCTTTGACCAGCCCTTTTTCCATCCGCTTCCACGGCACCCCGAACAGCCGCAGGAGCGTGGCCGCCGCAATCGTGGCGGCAAAAAGCGGCATGTGTGGCTCTACTTTGCCCCAGAACAAGGCAGGAAACAGGATGCCGAAGATCGCCAAAAGCACCCAAATACTTTGCGAAAATGAAATAGATTTGTTCATGATGGCAACTCCTTGCAAAATCAGGCTAACGCGAGCGAGCAGCAAGCAAAGAGACGTGGGCTTTCATGCTTTCGCGCTTTTTGGCTTTGTTGCTTTTTTGCTTTTGTGCGTTCCAGTGATAGGCGTACTTTATCCTGAATGGTTTGATTCGTCAACGTGTTCGCTTGTATTCGGAATCGCAAAATAATACGGAGTAGTAGCACGTTTTCGTCCGCTATACGTTTGACTGGCATATCAGCCGATAAAAATCACTTATTTAAAATTATTATAAAAAGATATTGACTTTTACTTGATATCTAGTAAAATGAGAACTGTTCCTAGTTAATAATAATTATAAATTGAGAGAAAGAAAGGGGGAGCCATTCATGTACGATGTAATCATAATCGGCGGCGGCCCGGCTGGTACATCCGCTGCGATATATACAGCCAGGGGGAATCTGAAAACGCTGGTGATCGATAAGGCGCCAGGCACAGGTGCGCTTGCCCTGACACATAAAATCGCCAACTACCCTGGCGTGGAAGGCGAACTGACGGGAAAAGAACTGCTCGACAAAATGCGCAGGCAGGCGGAGAGCTTCGGTGCCGAGTTTATCCAGACGACGATTTCAGCCGTCGATGTCGAGGACGAAGTCAAAAGCATTTTTACCGCGCACGGCACGTTTGAAGCAAAAGCGGTCATCGTGGCGACTGGCTCAAAAGGGCGCAACCGCATGCTGCCAGGAGAGGAAGCTCTGCTCGGACGCGGCGTCAGCACATGTGCGACGTGCGACGGAGCGTTTTATGAAGGCAAGCATGTCGCCGTGATTGGCGATACGGAGGAAGCGCTGGAGGAAGCCCATGCGCTGACCAAGTTTGCGGGCAAAATTACGTTTTTGGTGCCGCGCGCCGATCTGCAAGGCGTGGAGGAGGTGCCGGAGCTGCCGAAAACAGACATCCTGTACCGCACCCGCCCACTGGAGATCGTCGGCACGAATACAGTAGAAGGTTTGCGCATCCGCAATGCGGCAGGCGACGAGGAAGTGCTTTCCGTAGACGGCGTGTTCGTCTTCCTGTCCGGCAGCAAGCCGGGGACGGATTTTCTCGACGGCCAGGTTCCGCTCGATGACGAGGGCTTCATGATCCTCGACGAATACATGCAGTCTTCTGTTCCAGGCGTGTTCGGAGCCGGAGAGGTGCGCAAAACCCCGGTCAAGCAAGCCGTCGTGGCAGCGGCAGACGGTGCGATTGCGGCGATGGCCGTGGACAAGTACATTCACAAACGTTCCAAAGTGGTTCCCCAATACAAATAATTCCCCCAACATAAAAGGAGAGATGGATACATGGTACAAGCAATCGTTTATTCCAGCACAAACTGCGGCTTCTGCAAGCAACTGAAAACGTATTTGACGGAACAAAACATTTCTTTTGAAGAGCGCAACATCGACGAAAAGGAAGAATTTGCGCAAGAGCTGAGCCGCCTCGGCGTGATGTCGGTACCGTTGACCGTCATCGGCGAAAAGAAAATTTTGGGCTTCAACCCGAACCGCATCAAAAAAGTACTGGCTTCCCTGGAAGAAACGGCACAGTAACCTGTCGCCTCGGCAGCAGCCCGTTTTGTCACTGACCAAATCCAAGACACCGCAAAAGGAGCGATTACGTATGACCACCCAACAACAAACTGTACAGCTTCAAGTAGGAAAACCGGCACCGGACTTCAACATGCTCACAACCAAAAACATGGAGACGTTGAACGAGCGCGTGACGCTCGCTGACTACAAAGGCAAATGGCTGATCCTGTTCTTCTGGCCGTTCGACTTCACCTTCGTGTGCCCGACGGAAGTGACTTCCTTCAGCGACAACATGGACGAATTTGAAGATCTCGATTGCGAAGTGCTGGGCGTGTCCACCGACAGCGTGCACACACACCGCGCCTGGATCAAAACGCCGCGCGACCAGAACGGCATTGGCGAAGTCAACTTCCCGCTGGCAAGCGACTTCACAAAAGAAACCGCCCGCGCTTACGGCGTCCTCGACGAAGTAACCGGCGCAGCCCATCGCGGCCTGTTCATCATCGACCCGGACGGCATCCTGCGCTACCAGGTCGTAACAGACATGAACGTGGGCCGCAGCGTAGACGAAACACTCCGCGTCCTGCAAGCTCTCCAGGCAGGCGGCCTGTGCCCTGCAAACTGGAAGCCAGGAATGAAAACTTTGTAATCTCATTGAACACAATTTCATCAACGAGCAAGAGGGGAAAAGGCAATCCCGCCGTCTCATGGAGGCGGGGGATTGTCTTTTTTGTTTATGGTAAAAAAATCGGAGCCCCGCGCCTTGAGTCCGACCGAGGCGCTTTTCCTTTTAAAAAACCCGGACACTCGTGATAGAGCCACAGTCCCGCTTCACGCAGCATCCGGGCCATTCTCCGTCCCGAAACCGCTTTTCCATCCAATTTCCTGTATTTTTTGTGTAAAGAAAAAACGATATTGGCAAATTTGTGCGATTTCCAAATAGTAGCAACCTACCATTTTTCAGGGCATTCGCAAAATGAAAGCTTCAAGCACATGTACCTAATTGTCAAAAAATGATGGGCCGGATGGAGGGGCGGGTTGCAGGACTTCGCACCAAAATATGTAGGACGATGGGGGCGAATCTGCCTCTCCATTACAGTTTCATGACAAAACCATAAAACAGACATTAGTGAATTTCGTCTATGGGAACGGTTTGCCCCCTATGTTTACAATGACAGTGACGTTTGGGCGAGAGAAAGCCGGTAACCGCCCGCTGACGTAGAAGCCGCGCGTCGGCATCGTTTTTCTGAATCTGTGAGAAACGTCTCGACGTGCGAAAACACCTCGGCGCTTTTCATAAAAGGAGCATAAAAGGAGATGTGACCGCCTGCGGTCGACAAAACGGCCTTGGCCGTTTCCGTTGAAAAGAAAGCTCGCGGTAACATATCGGAGGTTGACGGGAATTGGAACCAAAAAAGAATAGACGCTGGCGTTGGGCGAGCCTCACTGCCTTGATGCTGGCAGGGGCAAGCGCCATCTGGTGGTTTTGGGACGCGGACCGGGTCGAGAGCATGGAGACGACGGCTGGCGTTCAGATGAAATTTCGGACGTCAGGCGAGCAGATCGAAGTGTTCCGCGATGAGAAATGGCAGCCGTTCTTTGTCAAAGGCGTCAATCTGGGCGCGTCGCTGCCGGGTCATTTTCCTGGCGAGCTGCCTATTACCAAAGACGATTACTTGCGCTGGTTCGCCATGATCGACGAGATGGGAGCGAACGTCATCCGCGTATATACCATTCATCCTCCTGTCTTTTACGAGGCGCTTGTGGAATACAACCGCCATAAAGAAGGAGATCCGCTCTACTTGATGCAAGGCATCTGGAGCCCGGAGGAACTTTTGATCGAAAAGAAAGATGCGTACTTGCCCGAGATTCGCGAACAGTTTCGGGCAGAGATCAAAGACGCAGTCGGCGCTGTGTACGGGGAAGTCACTTTGCCTGAAAAATCAGGAAAAGCGAGCGGTACATACCGCGCCAATGCGGGCAAGTACTTGATCGGCTGGCATACAGGCACCGAGTGGGACCCTGTGATGGTGCAAAACACCAACCGCCTGCACCAAAAGCTGCCGCCGTATCAGGGCAAGCATTTCCAGGCGACGGCAGAGGCGACCGCCTTTGAGACGTGGCTCGCGGAAATGGTCGACACCGTCGCAACGGAAGAGAGCAAGTACGGCTGGCAGCACCCGATGACGTTTACCAATTGGGTGACTACCGATCCGCTGTCCCATCCGGGCGAACCGCTGTATCACGAGGATCTCGTCAGTGTCGATCCGACCCATATCCAGCCGAAAAACTGGGAGGCAGGCTACTTCGCTTCCTATCACGTGTATCCGTACTACCCGGATTTGTTCCGCTACGATCCGGCCTTGCAGCAGGTGAAAAATGACGACGGGCAGGTCGATTCGTACAAAGCGTACTTGCGGCTTTTGAAGGAGCATCACAAAAACATGCCGATCATGGTGACGGAGTTTGGCGTTCCGGCATCCATCGGAGTCGCCCACTTCGGCAATCTCGGACGCAATCAGGGCGGGCATTCCGAGCGGCAGCAGGGAGAGATCGACGCAGCGCTGTTGCGCGAGATTCACCAGGAGGGCTACGCGGGCGGCATCCTGTTCGTCTGGCAGGACGAATGGTTCAAAAAAACGTGGAACACGATGCGCTTCGAGCTTCCCGAAGACCGCCGCTCCTTCTGGATCAACGTGCTGACGAACGAGTCGCTGTTTGGCGTACTGGGGATGTACCCGAACAAAGAAGGCGTGCTCGCGATCGACGGCGACCGCGCCGACTGGGATCAGCTCAAGCCGGAGGAAAAACAGCGCCTCGACATCCGCGTCCCCGGCATCGACGAAATCTGGATGACGCACGACGAAGGTTACGTGTACGTGCTCGCCAAGCTTGCGCATGCGTTTGACCCGGAAAAAGAAAAGCTCTACCTGGGCGTGGACACGACTCCGGGCGGCAACAAACACGCGGCACAGTTGCCCGGCCTTACGCTCGACGAAGGGCTGGAGACGCTGATCGAGCTGGGAAAACCGGAGGAAAGCCAAATCCAGATTGCGGCCAACTACGATTTTCACACGCGCCTCTACGGCAAACGGTACGGGATGCTTGAAGTGAAAGCAGAGGAGCAGCAGGACGACTCCGGCATTTTCAAGCCGTGGAAGCTTGCGGTTGGATTGGAAATGGAGCCGCCGGACAGCAAAAAATACTACCCGCTGGAAGAGGTCGTGGTTGGCAGGCTGCCAAGAGGAACGACGGATGCTGCAGACCCGCAGTACGACTCGCGCACAGCCTGGCAGGCAAAAGGCGATGTGGTCGAGCTGAGAGTGCCGTGGATGCTGCTTGGCTTTACCGACCCGAGCTCGCTTACGGTGATGAGCTACCAGGATGAAGGCAAGAACTTTGCGACGAACACGACAAAAGGGATTCGCCTGCTGCCGGTTCTCGCAGACCGCGCGACGAAAAGCATCGTCGGCAAAACTGAATGGCCTTCTCCTTATCCGGTGACACAGCTTCCGCTCTATTCGTGGCCAGCCTGGGAGCAGGTCGGCTATCACGAGCGGAAGAAACAGAGCTATGCCATCATCCAGCAAGCATTCAAAGAGATAGTTGCCCCTGTGGCAGACAAAGACAAAGCGCAACCGTAAAAGGTTGGATAGGAGAGTGGCAAACGTGCAAACACCATTGGCGATGGCAATTGTCTTCGTGTACGCACTATGCGGGTTGACCGTACTGGGCTTGCTTGCGTTGTTCGCACTGAAGCTGCGGAACATATCGGCAGAAAAACAGGCGCGGCGCTGCCAGGAAAAATACCGCGACTACTTCGTCTACTTGCAGGCCTATAGCGAAGAGGAAGAACGCCTGAAAGTGCCTTATGGCGACCCGACGCAAAAAGAAAAGCAACTGATCCAGAAAAAGCTGTTTGAGCTGTTGGAGCGCTTTACTGGCGTCCACCGGGAAAAGCTGATCCGGCTGTGCGAGGATATGGGGCTGGTCGCCCTCGATCTCGAACGGCTGAAAAGCGGCTGGAAATGGACGCGAGTCGACGCCGCCTACAACCTGGGAGTCATGCGCTCCCGGCAGGCCGCACCGGATTTGCTCGCTCTTTTGCAAAAGAGTAGCGCCAATGATCCGAGCCTGTTCATCGTTGCCCGGGCGATTGCCAAATGCGCCCGAGACAACGGCGATCTGCGGCAGATGGCAGAGTTCGTCGTCCGGGCGAAGAAAAACGTCCACCAGCTCATCGTCGACATGATTAGCGACTCCCAACTGGATACCGATTCGCTGTTTACCGAGTTTATCCGCGACAAAGACCCGGAGCTGGTCAAAATCGGACTGATCGGCTTCTCAGTGCACGCGCAGACTGGCCTGGAGCCGGCTTTGCCCAAGCTGGTCATGTCGCCGGACAAAGAAGTGCGCATCAAGGCCGTGAAGCTCATGTGCCGCGACGTCAGGTATTTAAGCGAACAGACGGTCAAAGATTTCCTGAACCACAAAGACTGGGAAATACGCGCACTGATCGCCAAAGCAATCGGGGCCTTGCAACTGGCCGCCTACATTCCCGCGCTGAAAAAAGCGGTCGGGGACAGCAACTGGTGGGTGCGCCATCACAGTGCGCGCAGTCTGGCACAGATGCACACAGAAGGCTTTGCGGCGCTGTGCGAGATTTTGCGGGAAGAGCGCTTCGGCCACAAAGTCGACATGGCGCACCAAATTATTTTGGAGGAGCTGGAAAAAGAAAAGCTTCGTCTGGAGCAAGAAAGCAGCACAGAACAGCAACTGGCGTACAACGAAAAGCTGCATCTGTACCGCAAGTCGTACAAAAAAACGATCTCTACGGTTCAGGTGATGGAAGGCTAGAAGAAAGGAGGCCAGCATGAGAGAGTTTCTGCTCTATTACGGAATGTTTGCGATGTACTACGTCATCGCGATCAATTCCTTGTACTTCATCATCATGATGTTTTCGTTCAAGAGCATCATGGGGATTCTGAAAAACTCCATTTACTCGCGGTTCCAGGCATTGTCCGGCTCGGAGCATGTACCGCCGATCTCGATTCTGGTCCCGGCGTACAACGAAGAGCTGACGATCATCGAAAACGTCCGGTCGTTGCTCGCCTTAAACTACCCGCGCTACGAAGTGATCGTCGTCAATGACGGATCGAAGGACGATACGTTGCAGGTGCTCATCGAGGAGTTTTCGCTGAAAATCTCCCAGCACATGCCTGTCCAGCCGCTGCTGCAAACCTCGCGTGTACGGGGAATCTATCACAATCCGGCGTTCCCCAATCTGTATTTGATCGACAAAGAAAACGGAGGAAAAGCCGATTCGCTGAACGCGGGCATCAACCTGTCGCACTACCCGCTGATCGCTTCCATTGACGCCGATTCCTTGCTGGAAAAAGACGCACTCATCCGCATCGCCAAGGTGTACATGGAAAATCCCGAGGAAACCGTGGCGATCGGGGGCGACATCCGGATCGCCAACGGCTGCAAGATCGAAAACGGCGTCGTCAAAGACATTCGTTTGCCAGACAAGTTTTTGCCGATGATGCAATCGGTCGAATACTTGAAGGCGTTTCTCGGAGGGCGGATCGGCTGGAGCGCGATCAACGGCTTGATTATCGTCTCGGGTGCGTTCGGCGTGTTCCGCAAAGACTACGTCGTCAAGGTCGGCGGCTATCGCGAGGGGTATCCCGGCGAGGACATGAACATCATTATCAAACTGCACAAATACATGCTGGAAAACAACTTGCCGTACCGGGTGGCGTTTTGCCCGGATGCCGTTTGCTGGACGCAAGCGCCGGACTCGCTGAAGATTCTCGGCAGCCAGCGCCGCAGATGGGGACGCGGCAACCTGAAAAACATGATCGAATACGGCAAGCACATGGTCTTTCGCCCGAAATACAAGCTGTTCGGGATGCTGACTTTGCCCTTCAACATTTTGTTTGAAACGTTGAATCCGTATTTCCGCATCACGGGTCTGCTCGCGCTCATCGGTTATACGATGCTGGACATGACGAACAGCCACGTTCTTTTGATCTACGGTCTGCTCAACGTGCTGTATGGCGTACTGTTGGGGATCGGCTCGATCTTGCTGGAGGAAATCGCGTTTCGGCGATACCCGCGCTTCCGGGACATCGTCAAAATGCTTTTCTATACAATCCTGATGTTTTTTGGCTATCGGCAAATCGGCGTCATCTGGAGATTCCTCGGACATATTGAATATTTGCGCAACAACAACTCGTGGGGAACGATGACCCGGACGAGCTGGCAGTCCAAAAACAACAAAAATATTTCCAGTTTGGAGGCTTGATGATGAGTAATCTCGTACCTGCTTTCTATGAATTGTTAAGCAAGATGGAAGAGAACCGCATGGCGTGCGGGGTTATCCTGGCATCTTGCAAAAACTTTTCCGCAGAGTCGCTGGAATTGGTCAAAAGGGATATGGAAGCGCAACTGGCAGACACCATGACCATGCATTTTGCGCATGACAAAAGCAAAAATATACTCGGCATTTTGCTGGAACAAAAAAAGCTCGCAGACACCCATTTTTACGCGCTGCAAGTCAAAGACTATTTGCTCGGCCGCAAGCTTTTGACAGGCGGGTTGTTGATCGCCAGCTTTCCGGAAAGCTCTCGTTCCTCGGCGCAAATGCTGATGCGAATGATTCAGGAGATGAAGGACGCAAGCGAGCTGGGAAGCATCACGGTTTACGAACAGCACGCGGCGAACCGCGAGCAGGAGCCGGCAAGCATTTTGCTCGTCAATCAGGATGAGACGGTCAACGAGTTTTTGCGCATCTATCTACAGCGCAAAGGCTACCAGGTAACCGTCGCTCACGATGGGATGGACGGTATGGAAAAATTCCGCGAAGCCGCCTACGACCTGGTGATTACAGACCTGAACCTGCCTGTCGTCAGCGGCTATCAACTGATGGAGAAAATCAGGCATCTCGGCCAGGAAGCGATGAGCAAAATCATGGTGCTGACAGACAAACGCCTGGAGGAAGATGTGCAAAAATCGTTTGCCCTGGGCGCCTCCGATTACATCACGAAGCCATTTTCGCCAGTCGAGCTGGAAGCCAGAGTCAAACGCTTGATTTCATAGAAATTCATAAAGAGAAAGGGAGAGAAACGAGGATGACAAGATACGAGGAACTCCAGCAACTGCTTGGGCAAAAGACAGCGAAAATCGGGGTGATTGGGCTTGGGTATGTCGGGCTGCCGCTCGCGGTAGAGACGGTGAAGAGCGGGTACACCGTCGTCGGGATCGACCTGCACGCCGGAAAGATTGAGAGCTTGAAAAAAGGAGAGTCGTACGTGCAGGACGTCTCCAACGAAACCTTGCAGGAATGCCTGGCGACGGGGCGCTTTTTCCCGACGACGGACTATCGCGCGATCGAGGAACTGGATGCGATCAGCATTTGCGTTCCGACACCGCTCAGCCCGAACCAGGACCCGGACACGTCCTACATCACGAATGTGGTAGAGCAAATCAAGCAATACATGCGCAAAGGACTGCTCATCACACTGGAGAGCACGACCTATCCGGGAACGACCGAAGAGCTGATCGGGCGCGAGCTGGAAAAGCTCGGCTACGTCACAGGCGTCGACTTTTTCCTCTGCTACTCGCCTGAGCGGGTCGATCCGGGCAACCGCAAGTTCAACACGTACAATACGCCGAAAATCATCGGCGGCACGACGGAGCGTTGCATCGAGCTTGGGACACTTCTCTATGGCAACCTGGTCAAAACAGTCGTTCCGGTTTCCTCGCCAAAAGTGGCGGAGATGTCCAAGCTTTTGGAAAATACGTTCCGCAGCGTCAACATCGCGTTCATGAACGAAATGGCGATGATGTGCGACAGAATGGGCATCAACGTTTGGGAGGTAATCAAGGCCGCATCGACCAAGCCGTTCGGGTTCATGCCGTTTTATCCGGGACCCGGGATCGGTGGGCATTGCATACCGCTCGATCCGATGTATTTGTCGTGGAAAGCGAAAGGCTACCGTTTCCATAGCCAGTTCATCGAGATTGCCCAATCTATCAATGACAACATGCCAGATTACGTGCTGAACAAGACAGCACAGGTGCTCAATATTTACGCGAAAGCGATCAACAGCTCGCGCATTCTCATTTTGGGCATGGCCTACAAGCCGGACGTCGACGACTTGCGCGAATCTCCCGGACTGGAAATTTACGAGCTGTTCAAAAAGAGCGGGGCGCAGGTCGACTACTACGACCCGTATGCGCAAAGCTTCGTGAATAAAAAGGGACAGGTCGTGTCCTCGATTGAAAACGACTACGAGTTGTTCAAGACGTACGATTGCATGGTGCTCATCACCAACCACAAGTGCTTCCACTACCAGGAGCTGGCTGACTTGGGCGTCGCGATTATTGATACGCGCAACGCTTTCGACGGCATCACCAACCCGAACGTCTACCGCATCGGCACATCCGTTGCGATCCAGGAAGAAAAGGAAGTCGTGAGCTTGCTCGCCTAACAGGCGGGCGAGCGCCACACACAAACAAGCACGACCGAAGGAGGAAGGACAAACATGTGCGGAATTATGGGATACATCGGGTACAGACAAGCACAACCCATTTTGATTAACGGACTTCGCAAGCTGGAATACAGAGGCTACGACTCGGCTGGCATCGCGGTCTGCGACGGCAAGTCGATCGCCGTACGCAAGGCAAAAGGCAGAATCGACGTCCTCGTGGAGAAGACGGAAAAGTCCGGGCTTTCCGGCTCCATCGGCATCGGCCACACGCGCTGGGCGACGCACGGGCGGCCATCGGATGAGAACTCTCACCCTCACGTTGACCAGACGCAAAAATTTTCCATCGTGCACAACGGCATTATCGAAAACTACCTGGAAATCAAGCAGGAGCTGATCGAGCAAGGCGTCGCGTTCAGCTCGGAGACCGATACGGAGGTGATCGTCCACCTTTTGTCCCGCGAATACGACGGCGACCTGCTCGCTGCGGTGCGCAAGGTGGCAGGCAAAATCCGCGGGGCGTTTGCCCTTGGCGTCATGTCGGAGTATGAGCCGGACAAGCTGATCGCAGTCCGTATGGCAAGTCCGCTGATTATCGGGGTAGGCGAAAACGAGAACTTCATCGGCTCCGATATTCCCGCCATCCTGGAGCATACGCGCGACGTGTACGTTTTGGAAGACGGCGATCTGGCCGTCTTGACCAGAGATTCGGTGCAGGTCATGAGCCTGGCGACAGACGAGCCGATAGAGCGCGATCTCGTCCGGATTGACTGGAACAAGGAGCAAGCGGAAAAAGACGGCTACGCGCATTATATGGAAAAAGAAATCCACGAGCAGCCGCGCGCCTTGCGCAACACGATGACAGGCCGTATCGACGAAGCCGGACAGAAGGTTGTTTTCCCTGATCTGCAACTGCCAGCCGAAACGATTCGCAGCATCGAGAAAATTTACATTGTCGCATGCGGCACAGCTTACCATGCAGGTCTGATCGGCAAGCATGTGATCGAGAGTCTTGCGCGCATCCCGGTCGAGGTCGACGTGGCCTCCGAGTTTCGTTACCGCCGCCCGCTGTTCGGGCCAAACACGTTGACGATTGCTGTCAGCCAGTCCGGTGAGACAGCAGATACGCTGGCGGCGATGCGGGAAGCGAAGCGCAACGGCTCTGTCGTGCTCGCTATTACCAACGTAGTCGGCAGCTCGATTGCCCGCGAGGCAGATGAAGTCATCACGACCAATGCCGGACCGGAGATCGCCGTCGCTTCTACGAAAGCGTACACCTCCCAGCTCATCGCCTTCTATTTGTGGGGAATGTACTTGGCGCAGGAAAAAGCGGCGCTTGCACCAGCCGAGATCGCTTCGCTGATTCAGAGCTTGCAACAATTGCCTGGACAGGTAGAGGACATTCTCGCGCATGCCCAGCAGCTTCGCCAGTTTGCTGAAGCGATCAAGGACGAGCGCCATCTGTTTTTCATCGGCCGGGGGATTGACCATGCCGTATCCATGGAAGGCTCGCTCAAGCTCAAGGAAATCTCCTATATCCATTCGGAGGCGTATGCCGCAGGGGAGCTGAAGCACGGCACCTTGGCGCTGATCGAGGAAGGCACGCGGGTCGTTGCCCTGTCCACGCAGGACGCTTTGCACGAGAAAATGATCAGCAATATTACCGAAGTGAAGGCGCGCGGTGCCAACGTACTCGGCATCACGCACGAGGATCATGTCGATCTGCATCGCTCGGTGGATGACGTCTGCCTGATTCCGAAGACAGATGCGCTGTTTACCCCGGTGCTCGCCGTCATTCCGCTGCAGCTCATCGCCTACTACACTTCTGTCGTGCTGGGCAACGACGTAGATCGTCCACGCAATTTGGCAAAAAGTGTAACAGTTGAGTAAGCGAATCCGTCTATCGTTATGAACCACCATATGGACTTGCGAGGAGGAACGGGTAAATGAGCACCTCGAAGCGGGAGTTGAACCAGGAGATTTTGCTGGAGATCATGCTCCAGGCCTATCAGCTAGGCGTGCAGAGGAAAGACGTAGATTTGAACATGATGATCCACACGTTGACTGATGAATTGAAGCCGTACTTCGAACAGCAAATCCAGCAAGGCCAGCATGCATCTAACCGGCTGGCCAGAGTGGAGGCGACAGGATGAACATACACGCAGTAGTGCTCGCAGCAGGAAAAGGAACCAGAATGAACTCTGCCTTGTACAAAGTCATGCATCCGCTGTGCGGAAAGCCGATGATCGAGCATGTCGTCGGGGCACTGGAGCCTTTGTCACTACATACCTTGGTTGTCGTTGTCGGTCACGGGGCCGAAGCCGTGAAAAAGCAGCTCGGAAGCAGCGTGCAATACGCGCAGCAGAAGGAGCAGCTCGGCACGGCGCACGCCGTATGGATGAGCAAAGACATCCTCGCCGAGCAAAACGGCGTGACGATCGTGCTCAATGGCGATACGCCGCTCGTGCAAAGCGAAACGCTGCGGCGTCTGCTCGACTACCATCAGTCGAAGCAGGCGGCAGCGACGGTTTTGACTTCCATCGTGGAAGACCCGACCGGCTACGGAAGAATCATTCGCGACGAGAACGGCGATGTCCGCAAAATCGTCGAGGAAAAGGACGCGACCCTCGGGCAAAAAAAGGTGAACGAAATCAGCACGGGCATCTTTTGCTTCGATAATCGAAAGCTTTTTGCGACCCTCCCGAACGTCTCCAATCAGAACGCGCAGGGCGAGTATTACTTGCCAGACGTCCTGGCGCTTTTGCAGGAGCAGGGAGAACTGGTGGCCGCACACGTTACCGAAGATCCGGAGGAAGGCTCAGGCGTAAACGACCGCGTGCAGCTCGCCCACCTGGAGCGGCTCATGCGCAAGCGGATCAACGAGCGCCACATGAAGAGCGGCGTGACCATGATCGACCCGGCCGCTACGTACATCGACTCGGCCGTGACGATCGGGCGCGATACGGTGCTGTACCCCGGAACGTTTTTGCTTGGCACAACGCAGATCGGGGAAGGCTGCCAGGTTGGGCCGCACGCCCACGTCAAGGATATGGTCGTCGAGGATTACACGCGGGTTCCGCCGTTTTCCTCATTTGACGGGAGCGCGTACACAGACAGGGCGGCAGTTGAGGTGGCAGCGACGACAAACGGGCAGGATCACGGCCTGAATTGATGCGGGCGCTGCGAAAATACGGGCCGCTATGGGCCGGGATGGCGATTTTTGCGGCCGCTTCCATCCTCATGCTCGTGCTCTCCAACCACTCTCGCGCTGCCCTGACGACAGCCACCTGGATTTGGGACGCCAAACAAATCGAGACGCAGACGGACGAAATGATCGCGTTTGCCGAGGAAAACGACATCAACCTGATCTATCTCCATGTAGAGCCGACCGCCGTTTCGCCTGAGGCATACCGGACGTTCATCCGCAAAGCGGGGCAGGCCAGCATTCAGGTGGAGGCGCTGGGCGGCGATCCCAACTGGGCGCTGACCAAAAACCGCCAAAGCATCGACGAACTGATCTCCTGGGTGAAAGCGTACAACAGGAGCGCCAGGGCGGACGAGCGCTTTAGTGGCATCCACGTCGATATCGAGCCGTACTTGCTGCCCGCCTGGAAGGAGTCGCAGCAGGATGTCGTGCGCCAATGGCTGAAAAATGTCGCGTACCTCGTGGCCGAGACGAAGAAGGACACCGATCTGGCGGTGGGCGCAGACCTGCCGTTCTGGATCGACTCCGTTTCCGTCCCGGGAAGCTCGGAAAAAGTCAGCAACTGGATGGTGCAGCGCCTCGACAGCATCACGCTGATGGCGTACCGCAACCGCGCCCAGGGAGACAACGGCATTGTCGAGATTGTGAAAAAGATCGTAGCCGACGCCAACTCGCGGAAAAAAGGCTCGGTGATCGTCGGGGTCAACATTATGGAATCGGCGGAAGGCTCGCATGTGAGCTTCTACGACGACGGTCCGGCGGAGATGAAAAGCCAACTGGCGATTTTGCAGCAGGAGCTGTCCGGCAACCCGGCGTTCGCAGGCAGCGCCATTCACGACTACGAAAGCTGGAAACGAAGCATAGAAGCCAATGAGAGGAGTAGCTAGCACAGATGAAAGCCGCGCCTATCTACCTTAGTGTTCTCTGCCTGACGCTCGGCTTTCTGTTCGGCTTTTCCCCGGCGGAAAAAAAGAGTAAAGCCACGTGGATTTGGCAATCCGAAATCATCGGAGACGAAAAACAGGAAATTCTGGAATTTTGCAAAAGCAACGAGATCAACCTGATTTACTTGCGGATCGAAATGAACAAGCCGTTTGACTACTACCGCGCCTTTATCCGCGAAGCGAATGCGATGGGCGTGGAGGTGCACGCCGTGGCCGGACACCCTGCCTGGGCGCTTAAAAGCAACGAAAAGCGGATGATGAATATCGTCAAATGGGTGAAAAACTACAACCTCGAAGCGGCGGAAGACGAGCGCATCCGCGGCATTCAACTGGACATCGAGCCGTACTTGCTGCCGTTCTGGGAGACGGATCGCGAGCGGATCATCCGGGAGTGGCAAGCCAATGTGCAGGCGTTTACGAGCGAAGTGAAAAAACAGCCCGAGCTTGTGGCAAGCGTGGCGCTCGCCTTTTGGCTCGACGATATTCCCGTTCCGGGCGAGCAGTCTGTATCGGTGTCGCAATGGATGATCGAGCAGTTTGACACGGTGTGCATCATGGCCTACCGCGATACGCTGTCCGGGAAAAACGGCATTCTGGCACTGGTGGAGGATGAACTGAAAGAAGCGGACAAGCTGGGCACGCGGGTGATGATTGCCGTCAACATGAAAAAGCTCGGCGACGACCACGCTTCTTTTGCCGAGGAAGGCGTAGAGGAGATGAATCGACAGCTCGCGCTTTTGCCCGAAAAATTGGGCGACCATCCGTCCTACTCCGGTATCGCGATCCACGACTACCGCTATTGGAAGGAGGCTCTCCCGGTGGCTCCGGTCACAAAAGAGCGCTACAAAGGCACCTATATTTGGCGCGCTGAGCTGATCGGCACTGAAAAAGAGGAAATCCTCGCCTTTGCCGAACAAAACGGCGTCAATCTGCTCTACGTTCGCCTGGATTTGGAGCAACCCCACTCCTACTACCGCGATTTCGTGCGGGAGGCCCGATCGGCGGGCATCGAGGTGCACGCCATGGGCGGCCATCCGGTCTGGGCACTGGCAGAGAGCAGAGGGAAAATCATGAAGCTCGTCAACTGGGTGAAAGCGTACAACCAGTCGGTACAGTCAGGCGAGCAATTTCAAGGCATCCATCTCGATATCGAGCCGTATGTGATGCCTGTCTGGCGAGAGGATAAAGACAACGTATTGCGCCAGTGGATGGCAAACATTCAGGCGTTTGTCGCGGAGACGAAGCAGGACGGCCAACTGGAAGCGAGCGTCGATCTTGCCGCCTGGCTGGACAATACGTCTGTGCCGGGACAGCCGGACACGCCGTTTTCCCATTGGATGATCGAGCAGTTGGACCATACGACTTTAATGGCTTTTCGCGATCGGGCGGATCGCATCGTCGGCTTGGTAGAAAATCAGGTGAAATACGCGCAGAGCATCGGAAAAAAGATCGTCGTCGCAGTCGAGACAAAGGAGAGTCACGAAGGGAACGGCATTTCGTTCTACGAGGAAGGAATGAGCGAGATGCATCGGCAGTTGGAACAGGTGACAAAAGCGCTGGATCCGTACTCTTCGTTCATGGGGCATGCCATTCACGCCTACGATTACTGGAAAAACGGCAAGGAATAAGGGACGGCAGCCTGAAAGCAAGGAAGCACACCGCCGGAACGCGAATGTTGTACAATAGGAAGACGAAGGTCGTTTGAAAAGAGGGAACGATACATGCGTGATGTGCCCAACAGACACAGAGGTCTTCCGTCTCGGACACCCGAGATGCTGTACAATGTGGTCCGCAAGTTTTACCGCGGTGCTGTCAGTCACTACGACTTAATCCAGGAAAAAAAGCGGGAGGCGCACGCCTGCTGGGAGCAGATGCAGACGAGCGGGGATGACCGTCCGCTGCGAGCGGCGCTGACTACGTTGTTTTTGGAGTTTCATTTTTACGTGACGTGCTGGCTGCAGATCGAGCTGGCTCTCTATCGGCTGGCCCGGCAGGATGAGCGGCTGGCGCTCGTGATGGACACGTTTCGGGCCGCGCTGGAACGGCATGTAGCCGTGCGCGAACAGTTAGAGCAGACCGAGGCGTGTGTAGCTGCCCAGTTCACCGCTCTTGGCTCCGGCTGGTCTTGCCCGGGGATCGAACAGGATGCCTACCTATTCGACGGTTTCACGTTTACCGTGGACGAGTCGAGCTTGGTCGAGTTGCATGCCTTGTACGCCGCGATAGAGGAACAGCGCAGGCTGTCCCCAAATGAAAAAGCGTGACCGTCCGCAGATGGTCACGCTTTTTTTGGTGCTGAAGCCAAGCCAGAAGGCATGGCAAAGCCTTTGCCCGGCGACTTTTTAGAAGCTGCCTGGGAAGATGGAGCCAGTGTGTGGAGCTGCCTGGCCTGGCGTGTTCAGTTGGCGTACTTCCTGAACGTTAGTGCCAGCAAAGCCGGGAGAAAAGATCGAGTGCGCTCCCGAGCCGAGCGGTTGCTGGTATTGCTGAGCTTGCTGTTGTTGCTGCTGGCCGTACTGAGCTTGCATGCCGAAGCCGCCTTGCGGAAGCGAAGCAGCATAGCCGCCGCCATGGTTTTGCTGGCGCACTTCCTGGACGTTTGTATGGGCAAAGCCAGGGGAGAAGATGCTGCCAGTCAGCGCTGGAGGATAAGCGACTTGAGCGGTGTACGGCTGCTGTTGGCCTGCAAACCCTTGATAGCCTGTGTAGCCTTGTTGGTTTTGCTGACGCACTTCCTGAGCGTTCGTGCCAGCGAAGCCAGGCGAGAAGATCGAGCCTGCTCCGGATCCGTAGCCTTGGTTGTAGGAAGGCTGCGTCTGCGCGTAGTTGCCGGATTGATGCATGATGGCGTTGAATGCCTGGTTTGGCACATACGCTTGCTGTTGTTGCTGTTGGCCATACGCTTGTTGCTGGCCATAGCCTTGCTGCTGCGGAGCCTGGTAGCTGTGGTTTTGCTGACGTACTTCCTGAGCGTTCGTACCCGCAAATCCTGGCGAGAAGATCGATTGAGCACCGCTCGCTCCGCCACCAGAAGCCATGCCGTATGTAGGAGTCCCGATAGATTGGGCATGTCCGCCATGGTTCCAGTGTTGAACTTCCTGGACGTTTGTTCCGGCGAAGCCTGGCTGGAACATAGCTCCGGATGGGCTCATCGCTCCGAGGAACTGTTGTTGCTGTTGAGATTGCATTTGGTTGTTATTGTTGTTGTTTGTGTAGGTCATGGGAAAGACCACCTCCTGCAGAGTATTTTTACCAAGGAAGGTTTCCTCATGCACGAACGGATGAAGCAAAAGAATTCGCATTAGTGAAGAAATCGACGAGCGCATGGCAAAAAACATGCCGGACATCATCCGGCATGTTCCTGCAAATCGGTGGGATTCCAGTGGCCAAAAGCGAACCAGAGCGTAGGCTTTCCCGTTGGCCCGATGCTCGCTTTGACAGGCTCGAAGCCCATGGTGCGAAAAAGGGTAAGACTTGCCTCATTATCGAGAGCTACGCGCACGTACAGTTTGGGCAAGCGCTGACAGATGAGCGTCGTCAGCGCTTTGCCGATTCCCCGATTGCGGTAGCGCTTATCTACAACCAGGAAGGATTGACCCAGTCCACAGCGGGAAACGGCGAACAAGCCAACGACGCGTTTCCCGTTCATGGCAAGAGCGACACTGGAATCCTTTTTGGAAAGCAGCTTGGGGGTCAGGCGCGAGAGCCAGTCGATTGCGTGCTTGGTGATGCGCCGATCCCCTTCCTGACGGGCAAATCTCACCAGAGTCGCCTGAGATTCAGCCAGTGCTTGCGGAGGTAAGATCACGTATTTCAACGATTTTTTCATGGCGATTACCCTGCTGCGGCTTCACGCCCGCTTTGCAGTCTGGATACGTACTGGGCGTAGTGGATGAGATTGGACAGCGACAAGCGCCTGATCGAAGGCTCATCGAACTTCTCCGGCTTGGCGTTCGCTTCAAAAAACCAGAGGCTGCCGTCTTCTGTCAGGCCGAGGTCCATCGACATTTCAGCCAGGTCTTTGATCTCCTCGTTCAGCGTGCTTGCGATCGTAAGCGCTGTCTGGTGAATCTTTTTTTCCATCTTTTCCGGATCAGCCTTGAACAAAGTCTGGAGGACGGAAGACAAGGAGTGGATGGAGCCGCCGCGCGGGACGTGCGTAGTGATGCTTTGCGAGCCGGAGCGTCTGATTCCGACGCCGGTTACGCCCCATTCGCCATGGCCGTTTTTTTGCACGAGTACCCGCACGTCAAAAGGCTTGCCGTTGAAGCGTGCCCTGCGGATGCCTTGCTGCATGATGTACCGCTGCTGCCGGACGTGGCTATTTACGTGCTTCCACAAATCTTCCAGATTGGAAAAGCGGCGCGTGACGGCCCGTTGTTCCTTGAGCCGCTGAAGCCGCCAGCCGTCGTTTTTGTATTCGACCCGCATGATCCCTTCCCCGGCCTTGCCGCGCACCGGCTTGAGGTAGACGAAGCGATGCTCGGTGCAAAAGCCTTTGAAGCGGGCGAGCGTATCGAGCTTTTTCGTCTCCGGGAGAAACGCATGCACCTCGGGGTACTTTTTTAGCATGGAGAAAAGCTCTTGCTTGTCGAAAAAACAGCGATTGAACAAGGTGACGTTCGGCATCTCGTGGATGCGGGCCAAAGCTTTTTTGACTTCGGGACGCTGCTCTGCCTTTCGGGTAGGGATGCGGTTGTAGACGACGTGCGGGAAGGGGAGAACGACTTCCTGCCACAGATTTTGCTTGTGATTGTACAAATAGCCGCGTACCTTCTTTTTCTCCCAGTTGATGCCTTGCGGAGTGAAGACGTACACGAGCGCCCCCCAACGCTTGCCAGATTGCGAGATGTCCTTGAAGTTTTCGCGATTACCCAAAAACGCTGCGCCCTCGCCAACAGTCAGAATGCCAATCAGAGGGCCAAGCTTTAGCGAGTCGTTCATCATTTTCCAGTTGATCCGCGTTCGAAACCGCCCTGGCTGCATCGCGGGCAAGCCCGTGTACACCCTTTTGTTGTGCGAAAACGGACCGAGGCTTGCGAACAGTTTCTTTTGCGACCGCTTGCCTAGAGCTTGCCGTGGTAGCTGGATGAACCATTTGCCGCTGGGGAGGATGGTCAGCCACCCGGAGCGCTGCTGAAGCATGGGTGTTCCTCCTTCCTGAAAAACGGTGCTGTTTGTCTATCGCCTAGAAATTGGCCAAATAACAACTGTAGTCGACGAGCAGCTTGCGGGACTCCTGATCGGCTTGCTTGAGCCGGGCGTGCTTGAAGATGGAGCGGCCGGGCTTGGAGTTTGCCTCGAACATCCAGACATGGCCGTGGATGTCGATGCCCATATCCAGTCCCAATTCGCCAAGGTCGATGCCTTTTGCCTGCTCGATCGCCGTGGCAAGGCGGATGGAAGCCTCGCTGATTCGCTCGGACATCAGCGCTTTTTGCTTTCCGTACAGATGGTGGAGCAGTTCGTCTCCGGGAATGACGGTACCGCCCGTGCGCACGTGCGTCGTCACGCTGCCGGAGCCGGCTACCTTGGCAGCCGTGCAGGAAACTACCCATTCGTTTTGCTGGTTTTTGTGCAGATGAACGCGGAAGTCAAACGGGCGTCCGTGGAAGGTTTTGAGCGGGATGCCTTGCTGCGCCAGGTAGCTGCCGACTCTCCGGCTGCGGAACACGTGCTGGTACAGGCTGGACAGCTTGGAAAACTGCCGCTTTACATTGCCGCTGCCGTTGTGATACGAGGCTGTGTAGCCGCCGCCCGACTGTCTGACGACTTTCACGATGCCGTAGCCGAGGCTGCCGTTTTTCGGCTTCAAATACACGATCGTGTATTTTTTCAGCAAATTCCGCACAGTCGCAAGCGAGGGGGACGTGTACGTTTCCGGGATGTGCTCGTTGACTTCCGGATTCGGGTAGAGAATCTGGTGGACTCCCCACTTGTTGAAAAAGCCTTGGTTGAACATCGGCATGTTCGGATAGCTGGCGAGCTTGTATTTGAACTCCCGCACAGCTTCGTGCTTTTCCGCCGAGCGGGAAGGAATCCGGTCGTAGACGACGTCCGGCATGGCGGTGACGATTTTTTTCCAGTAGTACCCGCCGGTCTTGCCCTTGCGCAAAAACCAGGCGTTGACCGTATTGGTACTCCAGTCCACGTCGTGCGGGGAGAAAATATAGTAAAAGACGCCTTTGCCTTCCTGGGCCTGCAGCAGCTTGTAGAAAAAAGAAGTGCGCTGGCCAATCGGCTGCCGCGGGTCCCTGCGAATGCCTGTCGTGACGATGCCGATCGCCGGACCGATTCGAAGCGTCGAATCCTCCAGCTTGAGCTGGATCAAACCGCCGTGCGGGATGCCCAGCTCGGACTGGAGCAGCGTGGTCACTTTGATGACATTGGAATCAGGATTTCGCTTGTCTTGCAGTACGGTTGCGACGACTTCCTTTTTGCCCAGCATGACCGTAATTTTTTGGCGATGGCGTAGCTGTAGCTTGGAGAAGAGATTAGTCGGCAGGATGATCCCGCTGACACGGGGATTGGAAAGGAAGCGAAGCCGCATTCTGAACGTTTCCATGCTTAGTAACCTCCTACGCGCTCTTTCATGAGATAGTGGGCGTATCGAACGGGCTGGGTAATGGAGTGGCGTTTGGCGACCGGGTCGTCAATCAAGCGAAACACAGTCCGTCCTGGCCTGCTGTTGACCTCGATGACCCAGACATTTCCGGCCGTGTCGATGCCGACATCAATCCCCAACTCGACAAGCCTGCCGTGGCAATCCTCCAAAAAGCGCGGCAATTCCTGTGCGAGCTGGTTGATCGTCTGATCGATCCGCGAGTGGACGGCAGGCTTGAAATGCCGGGCTAGAAACGCGGAGAGCGGCTCTGCCTTGCCTCCTCCATGCAGGTTGGAGGTAATGCTTCGCTTGTCGCCAAGGCGAACAGCTTTTCCTGTCGTCTCCCATTCACCCTGCCCGTTTTTTTGTACGAGCACCCTGACGTCAAAAGGGGTGCCATCCGGGGTATGCAGCTTGAGATAGGGCTGTACAAGGAATTTGCGCCCGGAGGTAAACGAGGCGACAAAAGTCTTCAGCCCGGCGGTGTCCCGGATCTGCCTGCGAAACGGCCGATTTTCCCGGTTCCGTCCGGTCGCCTCGTAGCCGCTCTTTGTCTCCTTGATGCGAACGACCCCGATTCCATGCGTTCCCGCCATGGGCTTGATGACGACAGCTCCGTGCTTTTGCAGCATGTCTTGCACGGTAGCAAACGACAAAATTTCGGTCGGCGGCAAATAAGAAGACAGCAGCGGCGACTTGGACAGCATTTGGTGAACCTGCCACTTCCCGGACAGACCACGCCCCAAAAATGTAATGTTGCGATCGTTTTGCAACTTTTCCACAAATGGTTTATAGTGGCGGTAAGCTGGGCCTACGAAACACCGATCGTAGATCAAGGCCGGGAGCGGGAAAACATTTGCTTGCCACGATCCGTTGCGGTATTCGAAGCCTTTTACCGTTCGCGAGGAAAAGTTAACCTGACGCGGCGAGAACACAAAGACGCGAATGCCGTGCTTGCGTCCGTACAGCGTCAGCTTTTTGTAATACCCTTTGTCTACAAAGTGGGAGCCTTGGCAGCGGGTCATGATGCCAAGACTTCTCGCGTCTGCTCTCATGTGGGTCACCTTCGCCTGTTTTTCTTGCCTTTGGATTTGCCTGTTGTCGCCCTTGGTTTCGGTTTGGCTGTCCGGGGAAAACCACTGATGTAGGATGAGTATTCCAGCATGCGTACGACGGAAGGACGGGCGCGTCGGGGCGGCTCCTCCACGCCTTCAGGCAAAGGAATGGTATTGGCGGTTTTGGAAGGCTTGCTGTTCACCTCCAAAAGCCACACCTGTCCACGGACATCCACGCCGAGATCGACGCCGAATTCTGCGTAATGGCCGGGCAGTGCTTCTTCAAGCAGGACGGACAGCTTGAGGGCCACTTCTTTTAGCGTGGCTGGAGACGGGCGAACGGAGCTGGCCCATGGTCCACATACACGCAGTGCCTGAAGGGGCGTCATCATCTGGCCGCCTCTGGATATATTGGAAACGATGCGATTCAATCCCAAACGGGCAACCATAGATGTGACGGCCCATTCGCCTGCGCGATTTTTTTGCACCAGCACGCGAAAATCAGTCGGCCGACCGTGCATGCCGATCAACGGTAAACCTTGCTGCAGCAAATAAGGTTTGCCTTTTGTCTGTTTGTGCAAGTACTGGTGCAAGCCGGTTATGCTGGAGAACGTTTTGCCAAACCCGCCTGGGCGGGCGAGCTGATACCCCTCCTGCGTTCGGCGCAGCCGGATAATCCCTCGTCCCATGCTTCCATTTGCCGGTTTTGCATAAACAGTGCGATACGTAGACAGCATCATCCGCAAATCTCCCAGGCTCTGAAAGCGAACCATGGCAGGAAGATGCTCGGCGGCGCTTTCCTGATTTTGCAGAGCGGAGTGCACGTGCCACTTGTTCAAGAAACGCTCGTTGAAGAAGGGGATGTTGGCTTCCTTGCAGCGCTGCAGCCAATTCGCCATCTGCTCGCTGCGCTCCCTTTGGCGGGAGACGAGGCGGTTATAGATACATTGGGGCAGCGGCAGCACTTTTTGGCGCCATACTCCTCCTCTCCGAACAAGGCCGCGCACGATGCCGGCATCCCAATTGACATCCTGAAGTCGGAATGCGCAGATGATTCCTCCACGCTTGCGGCAAATATCGGCTAGCTCGTTGAAAAAAGTTGACAACGGTCCAAACGGGGATTGCGTAAATTGGGCATTGTAAGAGGATACGAGAATCCCTACATACGGCCCGAAAACAAGCGTTTGTTGGTCCGCGTCGTAGCGCAGCAGCAGAGGAACGCCTGTAGGGAGGCGAAGCGACCCAGCCACGGCGGGCCGGATGAGTGTTTGGCCGCTGCGATCTATGCCGCTGATGCGGGCGCGAACCGTTTTGCTTCCGAATTGGACAGTAGCGGTGGGCGAAGAAAGATTCCATTTGCGCATTTGCGCCTGGGGCAGGTAAAGGTCTACTTCCGTCTTTGGCTCGTATCCGACGACGATGGTTGGAACGTAAGACATGGCTATCCCCTTCCCATCAGGCATAAAGTTAGTCTATGGTATGAGTAGCCAAATCGTTTGGTGCCATGCAGAGAAGAAAGGTTGTTAGGATTTATGAACTTATGGATAGTATTAGTGAATATTGGCGTCGGTTCTGTCATTGGCGGCGTCACGAACGAACTGGCCATCCGCATGCTTTTCCGGCCGCTCAAGCCTTGGTATATCGGCAATTGGAAGGTGCCGTTTACCCCGGGACTGATCCCGAGAAGGCGGGATGACATCGCAATACAAATGGGCAGGTTGGTGGAAGAGCATTTGCTCACGACAGAAGGCGTCAGGCGGGCGCTTGCCCAGGGCGGTCTGGAAAACACGCTGGCAAGCTGGATGAACAATCTGGCGATGCACTGGATGGCGGACGAGCGTACGTTGCGTCAGGCTTTGCTTGCCGCTGTTCCCGATTTGTTCACAGAGGATGGAGGCTGGAAGGAAGGCGTGCGCGCTCCTGTGCAGGAGAAGTGGGACGCTTTTGTCCAACATCTGCTCAGTCAATATGAAGAAACAAAGCTGCGCGAGCTGATCCCGCACGCGGGGCAAGAGCGCCTGGACGCCACGTTCGCGACGGTCAGCCAACTGCTGATGGACCGTTTGCGCGGCTATCTGCACTCACCGGAAGGACAGCAAACGTTGCAGAGCATGGTCAAAAGCATGCTCGGTGGCGGCGGAGGGATGTTTGGCGGGCTGGTCGGCATGTTTCTTACCGACGACAAAATCATCGGCAAAATTCTCCCGGCTCTCGACGACCTTTTGCAAAGCCCGGAGCTGGCCGGACGCCTGCAGCAGTTTTTGCGCAAGGAAGCGGACAAGCTGCTGGACAAAAATGTCGGCGAGCTGGTGGAGTGGCTTGGTCGCGAGCAGATCGACGACTGGTCGCGGGCGCTTTTCGCCAAAATCGAGGAACAGAGCCTGCGGCTGGTCGATGAGCCGCTGTCGCGCCTGACCGCGCCCATTCAGGAGACAGTCCAGACGAACCTCGTCCCGCGGCTGGCAAAATGGATGGTAGAGTCGCTGCAGCAAAACGTGGAACGCATTTTTTCGCGGCTGGCGATTCGCGATATTGTGACAAGGCAGGTAGAGGGCTTCCCGACTGAAAGAATCGAAGAGATGGTCGTCGGCATCTCGGGAAAAGAGTTTCGCATGATTACGGTGCTCGGCTTTATTCTCGGCGGGATCATTGGTCTGGTCCAGGGGCTTTTGGCAAGCTGGTTAGGGTAGGAAAACTGAAAAGAAACTGTAACCGCCTTGTAATAATCCTGTAATATTCCTTGGGTAAGATAAAAGCACGATGAAAACCCCCTTAATGATATACTTTCTGATCGGTAGCTTGAAAAAGCTACCCTTTTTTTTTGCCGCGCCTTCGGGTATATTGTTCGAAGGAGCGCGCGTACATTGGAACGGGTGGGAGACCAGGAAGGGGGAGTAGCAATATGGCAACGAAGCATGAACAAATCTTGCAGCATATTGATCGCCTTCCGATCGGTTCGAAGATTTCCGTGCGGCAGATCGCCAAAGACCTGGATGTGAGTGAGGGTACGGCCTACCGCGCTATCAAGGAAGCGGAAACACAAGGATACGTAAGCACCATTGAACGTGTCGGCACAGTGAGAATCGAGAAGAAGCAAAAGGAAAACATAGAGCGATTGACTTTTGCCGAGGTGGTCAATATCGTCGACGGCCATGTGCTGGGCGGACGGGAAGGGCTGCATAAGACATTGAACAAATTCGTGATCGGCGCGATGCAGTTGGAAGCGATGATGCGCTACATCGACGCGGGCAGCCTGCTGATTGTCGGGAACCGCTATCAGGCGCACAAGATCGCTTTGCAGCAAGGCGCAGCCGTACTGATAACAGGCGGCTTCGATACGAGCGAGGAAATCAAGCAACTGGCGGATCGGCTGGCTCTGCCGATCATTTCGTCCAGCTATGATTCGTTTACGGTCGCGTCGATGATTAACCGGGCGATTTACGACCGTTTGATTAAAAAGGAAATCGTGATGGTGGAGGACGTGCTGAAGCCGCTTGCGGAGACGCCGGTACTGCTGCCGAGCGATACGGTCGCCAAATGGCATCAGTATACGGAGTTGTATCAGGATACGCGCTTTCCGGTTGTCGACGAGCAGATGCGTCTGATCGGGATCGTGACTTCGAAGGATATTATCGGCCACGAAGAGACGGCGACGATCGACAAGGTGATGACGAAAAATCCGATCACGACTTCGCCGCGCGTGTCTGTGGCGTCTTCGGCGCACATGATGGTGTGGGAAGGGATCGAGCTGTTGCCGGTCGTGGACAATTATCGCAAGCTGGTGGGCGTGCTGAGCCGCAACGATGTGTTGAAAGCGCTCCAGTTCACGGCGAAGCAGCCACAGATGAGCGAAACGTTTCCGAACCTGATTATGTCTCATTTCCGCGAGGAGCGTCAGGCTGACGAGCTGGTCTATCTGGGCGACGTCACTCCGCAGATGACGAATCATCTGGGGACGATTGCGAGCGGAATCATGACGACGGTGATGGTGGAAGCGGCTTGTAATCTCTTGCGTCAGCATCGCCGGGGCGACATGGTGCCGGAAAACATCACGGTGTACTTTTTGAAGCCGGTACAGATGGAGAGCCACATCCAGGTGCAGCCGCGGCTTTTGGATATCAGTCGGCGCTTCGGGAAGGTGGAGGTTTCGGTCTACCACGGCGAGCAGCTCGTCGGGCAGGCGATGATTACGGCGCAGATTATTGATCGGTGAGGTGTGTAGTGTTTTTGGGCAGTCTCTTTTTAGAGGGGCTGTCCTTTTTTGATGTTTTTTAAGCGGGGCTGTTGCGGAGAGAAGAATATTTCCGGACTAAGCTCCGGTCTTCACCCACTGAACACAAGTTATCGCTCGCGTTCAGCGGGGCCCGGTCTACGTCCTGCAGGGAAGCGGGGACTGTCCGCTCCGCAGGGATTCGCGAGTCGCGGCGTCCGGAAATATTCTTCTCTGCGTGGCTGGGGTTAAAAGATAAAAGGATTGGAGAGGTTTCACTGATGTTTCCTCGTGAGAAATGGCAGGGATGCTTACTGAGTGAAGACCAACCAGCTATTCATTACAGCTATCGTTCGCGTTTAGCAAGTCCCAGACTTCATCTGAAACAGAGCCTCTAACGTGATTAGCAATCTCGTAAGGATACGTTACAAGTAAAATTTAGACTTTCCAGCAGATACATTTAGTTTTAGATACTACTTTACATTTTCCATCAGCCATACGGCCAGGTAGAGAGCTTTTGGCCGTTAAAAGCCCTGTCCCAGCCAACAGCTTCTTTTTTCCTCCGCCACTGTAGCCCGATAGAGCGCTTTTCCCCTTAAAAAAGCTCCGCCCAATCAAACAGCCCCTGGGAGGAAAACGAAGAAAAAGCGAAGCTCTTTGAAACCCCAACCGACCCTGAGGATAACCCAAAGAAACCACCACACATTGACAAAAACCACCAAGTTACACTACCATCTAATTAGAATTTCATCTAATCTCATGCACAACACACACCGCCCCAAAAAGAAAGGAGCATCCCTGTGCAACTGGATAAACTCGTCACCTTTTACAAAGCCTTGGGCGATCCGACGCGGGTGCGTATCCTCGCGATTTTGGCAAACGGCCCCTTGCACGGGCAGGCGCTGGCTGGGAAGCTCGGCGTGACGCCGCCGACGATTACGCACCATATGGCGAAGCTGCGGGAGGCGGGGATCGTCTACGAGCGGCGAGATAAAAATACGATCTACTTTTACTTGCACGAAGCCAACATGAAGCGGCAGACCCAAGCTATATTGAACGTGCTCGAACGGGCGAAGGACTTTAGCGAAGAAGGGCTGTTTGCGCAAGCGGAGGAAAACCACGATCAGAGGAGGGCCCAGATGGCAGCGGAACACATGCACGTAATCAAAAGCTTCCTGACTCCAGACGGCAAGCTGAAGCAAATCCCGTCCCAGCGCAAGAAAAAGCTGATCGTGTTCGAACACATGGTCCGGGGGCTGGAGCACGGCCGGAAATACAAGGAGCAGGAGATCAACGACTACATCCGCCAGTTCCACCAAGATTACGCGACGATTCGCCGGGAATTTGTCATGAACCACTACATGTATCGGGAAGACGGCATCTACGAGCTGAACCCCGAGGAAATGTGGGCCAAAGCAGAGGATTTGCGTTAACTGGAAACAATCGCCATGCAAAAAGGGCATAAAAAAGGACAACCGTCGGCACTTCGCTCAGGTTGTCTGAAACAATAGAATGTCACACAAACTGATTATAGCGAGAACAGATTGTGCTTAGCCATGGCAAACCATTGGCAATTCAGGAAAACTATTTCCAGCAGGCTAAAAGAGAAGCATCGCAATAACCGCTACGCCTCTCTTTTAGCCTGTTTTTTCTTTTCCCGCAAAAGAAAAAACTCCCGGGCAAAAGCCCCGAGCGCCATCGACAACGCGACGACGACTACGAGATGCAGGGCGCGGACAAACGTGTGTGGCGTGAGCAGCAGCACGACGATGCTGGAAATAAGCATCAGCCCGAGCAATGTAGAGCAGATGGCGAGCTGCTTGCCCGTTGTCCATGTCTTCACAAATCCACCTCCTGTCAAAGAAAAAAGCATGCCGAACAATCTGTTTGTTCCCATGCTTTTTAGCTCTCAGATGCCTTTTTTCAATTCTGCCCGCCAGGCGCTGCGATAGTGCAAAAAGTTGCGGGTTCCCAAATACAGGTTCATCACGCCGACGAGCAGCATGACGATCGCGACCACGATGCGGATCGTATCGAGCGTATCAAACGTAAACTGGTTGAGGCCGAACAAAGAGACGAGAATGCCAAGTGCAATATTCATTTTGCCAAGCGTCATCCGGGACTCCAGCGGATGGATGCCGCGTCTGCGCGCGTGGATGCTGAAATAGACGCTGGCTACGAGCGAAGCGAGAACGCCGGTCAAATAAAAGGCCGACCACATAGATGGCTTCATCCTTTCGAACAAATCTGGTATTATCCTACCAAATCAAAGCAAGAAAGGTCAAATTCAAACAGGAACATTCGTTCTTATTCCCCCACATTCCTCTTACTTTCGGTATAATGATAGAGAAAGCTACGAAAACGAATCGACTCGTAAAACAGGAGAGGAAGGAAGCAGATGACCTCCTTTGTCCATTTGCACGTTCATACAGAGTACAGCTTGCTAGACGGAGCGGCGAGGATCGAGGCGCTGGTAGCGCGTGCGCAGGAGTTGGGCATGAGCGCGCTGGCGATTACCGACCACGCCAACCTGTACGGGGCTGTCCCTTTTTATAAAGCTTGCCGGGCAGCGCAGATCAAGCCGATCATCGGGATGGAGCTGTACGTGATCGAAGGAAACTTGCAGGATCGCGTGCGCAATGCGCCTGCCCCGCACCATTTGGTCGTACTGGCGGAAAACGAAACGGGCTACCGCAACCTGCTCAAGCTGGCGACAGTCGCCAATACGGAAGGAAACTACATCATCCCGCGCGTGAACAAGGAAGCGCTCGTCCGGCATGCCGAAGGGCTGATTGCGCTCAGCGGCTGCCAGCACGGCGAAGTCGCGCAGCTTTTGCTCGCAGGCGAAGCGCAGGCGGCGCTGGAAGCGGCCTTGTGGCATCGGCGCGTGTTCGGCGAAGCGAATTACTTTTTGGAGCTGGCGGACCACGGCCTGGAGAGCGAGCGCAGGCTCAATGCTCGCCTGGTCAAGCTGAGCCAGGAGACGGGCATTCCGCTGGTCGCCACGAACAACGTGCACTACGTCATGCAAAACGAGCATCGCCAGCACGACATCCTGCTCGCGATCAAGGAAGGCAAAACGATCGATGAGGAAAACCGTTTTCGCTACGAAACCGACCAATACTATTTGAAAAGCGGCGAGGAGATGGCAGCGGCCTTTTCCTACGCGCCCGAGGCGCTGGCGAATACGGCCATGATCGCAGACAGATGCAGCGTAGAGCTGTCGTTTGGCGCGCACATTTTGCCGGAATTTCCCTTGCCTGCGGGACAAGATTCGGCACAATATTTGCGTTCGCTCTGCGAGCAAGGCTGCCGGGAACGCTACGGGGAAATGACGCCGCAAATCCGGGAGCGGCTCGATCACGAACTGTCGATCATTACCGGAACGGGCTTTACCGACTACTTCCTGATCGTGTGGGACTTCATGCGCTACGCCCACCAGCACGGCATTCCGACCGGGCCGGGCCGGGGCTCTGCCGCGGGCAGCCTTGTCGCCTATGCGCTGAAAATTACAAACGTCGATCCGCTCCGCTTCAACCTGCTCTTTGAACGTTTTCTCAATCCCGAGCGGGTGACGATGCCGGATATTGATATCGACTTTTCCGTGGAGCGGCGCGACGAAGTGATCCACTACGTGGCGAAAAAGTACGGTCACGACCGCGTCGCCCAGATCATTACGTTCGGGACGATGGCGGCTCGCGCTGCGGTGCGCGACGTCGGCCGGGCGCTCGGGCTGTCGCTTGGGCTTATCGACCGCGTGGCCAAAATGATTCCGCAATCGCCGGGGATGACGATTGACCGCGCGATAGAGCTCAACCCGGATATCGGCAAGCTGTGTGCCGAAAACAAGCAGGCCGCCTTGCTGATCGCGACAGCAAAAGGCGTGGAAGGGCTGCCGCGCCACGCTTCCACCCATGCGGCGGGCGTCGTCATTTCGCGCGAGCCGCTGACCAGCTACGTGCCGCTGCAAACAGGCAACGAAGGGCTGGCGCTCACCCAGTATCCGATGGAGATTTTGGAGGAAGTGGGCCTGTTGAAAATGGATTTTCTCGGGCTGCGCAACCTGACGATCATTCAGGAGACACTCCGCCACCTCGCCGAGCAAGGGATTGAGCTTGACCTGGAAAAAATTCCGACAGACGATCCGAAAACGTTCCGCATGCTGTCGCGCGGCGAGACGACAGGCGTGTTTCAGTTGGAGTCGGGCGGGATGCGCCATGTGCTTCGCGACCTGAAGCCGACCAGCTTGGGTGACATCATCGCTGTACTCGCCCTGTACCGTCCGGGACCGATGGAGATTATTCCCCAGTACATTGCCGCCAAGCACGGCCAGAGCAAAGTCCAGTACGCCCATCCGATTCTCGAGCCGATTTTGCGCGAAACGCACGGCTTTATGATCTACCAGGAGCAGATCATGCAGATTTCGTCTACGCTCGCTGGCTTCAGCTTGGGCGAGGCCGATATTTTGCGCCGGGCAGTCGGCAAGAAAAAACGCGAGCTGCTGGCCGAGCAGCGGGAAAAATTCGTGGAAGGCTGCGTCCGCCATGGCTACGGGGAAGAGTTGGGCAACCAGGTGTACGACCTGATTGTGCGCTTCGCCGATTACGGCTTCAACAAGGCCCACTCCGTCGCCTACGCGATCATCGCCTACCAGATGGCGTATTTGAAAGCGACTTATCCGCTCGCCTTCATGGCGGCGCTCCTGTCGCTGTCCATCGGCTCGCAGACGCGGATCGCCGAGTACACGGAAGAGGCGCGCCGTCTTGGCCTGCGCGTGCTTGGCCCGGACGTCAACAAGAGCGCCGCGTACTTTACGGTAGAGGAGGAGGCGATCCGCTTCGGGCTTGCTGCCGTAAAAAACGTCGGCTACGGCGCGATTGAGTCCATCGTGAAGGAGCGCGCTGGCCGGCCGTATCGGGACGTGTTCGATTTTTGCGCCAGAGTGGATGCGCGGCTCGTGAACAGGCGGGTGGTCGAGTCGTTGACACTGTGCGGCGCGCTCGATTCGCTGCCTGGTCACCGCAGCCAACTGCTGCTGTTGCTCGATGAAGCGGTAGGCAAGGCAAACGCCAAACGTGTGGAGCGGGACGCAAACCAGCTCGACCTGTTTGCCGGAGAGGAGCAGTCTGCTCCGCCGCGGGACCCTGCCGAATACCCGGACGTGCCGCCGCTTTCGCGCACGCAGCAGTTGAAAGAAGAAAGAGAGCTGATCGGCGTCTACCTCTCCGGCCATCCGCTCGACCAGTATGCCCATGTGGCTGCCCGCCCGGAAGTGACCGCCATCTCCGCTCTCAGTGAAGTCGCTCGCGACAAGACGGTCAAGGTGTTCGGGATGATTACGGAAGAAAAGCGCATCCAGACGAAAAAAGGCGACCCGATGGCGTTCCTTACGCTGGAAGACAAGACGATGCCCGTCGAGCTGGTCGTTTTTCCGCAAGTGTTTGCCAAGTACGGGCAGCTTCTGGGCAAGGAGCGCATCGTCGTGGCCGAAGCGCGGGTAGACCATCAGGATGATACGGTGAAGCTGCTCGCTTCGCGCTTCTGGGATGCCGAGGCGCTGCCTGCGCCGACGACGGAAACGGTTCTGTTTGTCAAAATATCGGCCCAGCAGGAGCAC
This sequence comes from Brevibacillus sp. FW301-21C12A, assembly GCF_058788915.1. NCBI lineage: Bacteria > Bacillati > Bacillota > Bacilli > Caryophanales > Paenibacillaceae > Brevibacillus > Brevibacillus sp. FW301-21C12A. Next base: position 8,556 of record NZ_JBYTBG010000010.1, on the reverse strand, counting down.
GATTCGACACTGCAACGTCTGCAACGGCTGTTTGTCGAAAAAAAAGGAACGATTCCTGTGATTTTGTTTTACGAAGGAAAAAGACAGACAATTCGCCTTCCCGACGATATTCGGGTAGAGGTGGACGAGTCATTTTTGGAGCAAGCGCGAGAAATTGTGGGACGTGACAGCGTAATTCCGAAAGAATTGCCCATAAATTGGGGAGGATGAGGAATGTCCTCCCTTTTTCGCCGTTTTCGGCAGGTTTACAGGATAATAGTTTTTGCTATATAGTGAACTCATAACTCAATAAGTGGTCAGACCACTTAGGGCTTTTAAGCATGAAAGAGGCTGTACAAGCAATCATAGAAAGATTATCGTGAAATGGAGTGGGTTAAGATGTCTAATCTGAGAGAGGAAGCACTGGAACTTCATCGAAAAAATAAAGGGAAGCTGGAGGCGGTGACAAAGGTTCCTGTTCGCAATGCGCACGACCTGAGCTTGGCTTATTCTCCTGGCGTAGCTGAACCTTGCAAAGACATTTTCGACGACAAGTCCAAAGTTTACGAATACACCATGAAAGGCAACCTCGTTGCTGTCGTGAGCGACGGTACAGCCGTTCTCGGCCTCGGCAACATCGGTCCGGAAGCAGCGATGCCCGTGATGGAAGGAAAAGCGGTACTGTTCAAATCCTTCGCAGGCGTGGATGCTTTCCCGATCTGCCTCAACACAACCGACGTGGACAAAATCGTCGAGACGGTGAAGCTGCTTGAGCCGACCTTTGGCGGCGTGAACCTCGAAGATATCGCAGCTCCTGCGTGCTTCGAAGTGGAAGAGCGCCTGAAGCGCGAGACGAACATCCCGATCTTCCACGACGACCAGCACGGTACGGCGATCGTGACGGCAGCCGGTCTGATTAACGCCCTGCGCGTAGTGGACAAAAAGCTGGAGGACATCCGCGTAGTGGCGAACGGTGCGGGCGCCGCTGGTATCGCGATCATGAAACTTTTGATTTCCATGGGCGTAAAAGAAGTCATCATGGTCGATACAAAAGGAATCGTGTACGAAGGCCGCGACTACGGAATGAACCCGGTAAAAGAAGAAATGGCGAAAATCACGAACCGCAGCAAGCTGCAAGGCGATCTGGCAGAAGCGATGAAAGGGGCAGACGTATTTATCGGCGTATCCGTAGCAGGTGCTGTCACTCCTGAAATGGTGCGCTCCATGAACCGCGATCCGATCATCTTCGCCATGGCGAACCCGACTCCGGAAATCATGCCGAACGAGGCAAAAGCAGCGGGCGCAGCGGTTGTCGGTACAGGCCGTTCCGACTTCCCGAACCAGGTGAACAACGTCCTCGCTTTCCCGGGCATTTTCCGCGGGGCGCTGGATACGCGCGCGACCGAGATCAACGAAGAGATGAAGCTGGCAGCCGTCTATGCCATTGCCGACCTGATCTCGCCAGAAGAGCTCTCTGCTGAAAAAGTAATTCCTGCTCCATTCGATCCGCGTGTTGCTCCAAACGTTGCAGCAGCCGTAGCCAAAGCGGCGATGGAAAGCGGCGTAGCCCGCATCACCGTCGATCCGGAAGCAGTAAAAGAGAAAACAGCCAGTCTGGCAGCCATTTCCTACCAGCAAGTGTAAGGGAAGTGCAGTCAAACACCCTCCACGAGCACCTGTATCGGACGTGAATATGTGGAGGGTGCTTCACTTCACCAGTAGTAGCAATAAGGAGGGTCATTGTGCTCGACTCCACTCAAGATCGAAAGGTTTACGAAGGCATTCTCCTGCAACTTCACGAAATCATTCAGGAGCAAAACTTAAGGCCTGGCGACAAGCTTCCGTCGGAGCGAGAGTTGTCTGAGCAGTTGGGAGCAGGGCGATCCTCTGTACGCGAAGCTCTCCGTGCCCTGGAACTGCTCGGGCTCATCGAGACTCGCCGCGGAGAAGGCACCTTCCTCAAGCATTATCGGCACAACCGTCTGATCGATATTCTTGGCTTTTTTATCCTACGGGATACGAAAACCAAGAAGGACTTGATCGAAATGCGCAAAATGCTGGAGATCGACGCTGTTCGTCTCGCCTGTAGGCGGGCGACCGCGAAGCATTTTGAAGAAATGGAACGGATTCTCGCCATTGCGCACGAACGGGTAGAGAGAGGCGAGGTTCCTACGGAAGAAGACTATCAGTTTCATCGCGTGATTTGCCGATCCAGCCGCAATTCCATTTTGCACCGCATCTGGACGCCGTTGGTAGAGTATAGCAACAGCGTGCGGACGGAATCGCTGTCGCGGGAAGGCAGGGCGCGCATGGCGCTGGAAGAGCATCGCGAGATCATGGAGGCAATCCGCGCAGGCGATGTCAATGTCGCGGTTGAGAGAATGAGGCACCATCTGGAGAACAGCAAGCTCTAGATTTTTCTCCTATTTGCGAGGGGCGCTGGCGCTGTGATATGATGATGCAGACCTGTATTGGACGATGAAGGAGGAAGCCAGCATGTGGACGGTCATCTACATCGCTCCTAGCGCTAAAATAGCTGAACGGATACAGCAACGTTTGACAGATGAAGGGTTTTTGGTCAAGGTTCGCGAGGCGAAGGTCTCGAAGCAATACGAGATTCTCGTGCCCGAGGGCGAACTGAATGAAGTCCGGGATGTACTCGGCTCGATCCTTCACTGATGAGAAAGGTGGGGTGTACCTGTGCTAAAAGATCTTTTCGGGAAAAAGCGCAAATTTGCCACTGTCCCTTCTGAGACACTGGCACGTGTCCCTGCTTCCACCGACGCTAGCAAGGAAGCGGGTACGAAGGAGAAGGAAGTCCCTGAGGGATTGATGAATAAATGCCCACATTGTGGGACGATCCACTACTCGAAGGATTTGGAAAAAAATTTGCGCGTATGCAAGGGCTGCCAGTACCATTACTCCATGTCCGCGCCGGAGCGGTTGCAATCCATTTTGGATGATGGGGTTCTGACAGAGGAGTTTGACGCGAATTTGATTACCGCCAATCCGCTCGGGTTTCCAGGCTATCTGGAAAAGCTGGAGCAGGACATGGCCAACACCAAACTGAACGAAGCGATCATCACCGGCGAGGGGCTGCTCGGTGGCAACCGCATCGTGATTGGCGTCATGGATTCCCGCTTCCGCATGGCCAGCATGGGCTCGGTTGTCGGGGAAAAAATTACGCGTGCGATTGAGCAAGCGATCGAACGGCGACTGCCTTTCATCCTGTTCTCCGCATCCGGCGGGGCGCGCATGCAGGAAGGCGTTCTCAGCCTGATGCAGATGGCGAAAACAAGCGCGGCTTTGTCCAGACTTGACCGCGAGCGCTTGCTGTTTATTTCGGTCATGACGAATCCTACATACGGCGGCGTGTCGGCGAGCTTTTCTTCGCTCGGTGACTACAACATCGCGGAACCCGGCGCCATGATCGGCTTTGCGGGACGTCGCGTCATCGAGCAAACCATTCGCCAGGAGCTGCCAAAAGACTTCCAGACAGCAGAATTTTTGCTGAAAAACGGTCAGCTCGACATGGTCGTGCACCGTAAAGACATGCGCCAAACGCTGTCCAATCTGGTAGAGATGCACACGTCACGGGAAGGAGTGGAAATATGGCAGGCGAACTCCCCTTTGAAAAGCCATTAGTAGAGTTGCAAGACAAAATCAAGGAATTGCGTCGCTTTACCGAAGAAAAAGGCATTGATTTTTCCGACGAAGTAAAGCGTCTGGAACAAAAGGCAAAAGAGCTTGCCGAACAAATTTACGGCAACCTGACGCCGTGGCAGCGCGTCCAACTGGCCCGTCACCCGGAAAGACCAACGACTTTGGACTACATTCAACTTCTTTTTACTGATTTTCTGGAAGTACATGGGGACAGGCTGTACGGGGACGACCATTCGATCGTGGGCGGGATTGCCAAGTTTGACGGGCGCCCGGTGACGGTTATCGGCCATCAAAAAGGCAAAGACACGAAAGATAACATCAAGCGCAACTTCGGGATGGCTCATCCGGAAGGCTACCGCAAAGCTTTGCGCATCATGCAGCAGGCCGACAAATTCGGACGGCCGATCATCTGCTTTATCAATACATCAGGAGCTTATCCAGGCAAAGCGGCAGAGGAACGCGGCCAAAGCGAAGCGATTGCCCGCAACTTGCGGGAGATGGCTACCTTTCGCGTGCCGATTATTTGCATTGTCATCGGCGAAGGCGGTAGTGGCGGCGCGCTGGCGATCAGCGTAGGCAACCGCATCTATATGCTGGAGAACTCCTATTACTCCGTGATTGCGCCGGAGAGTGCGGCTGCGATTCTATGGAGAGATTCCAGCCTGGGCATGCGCGCAGCGGAGACGATGAAAATTACCGCTCCCGATCTGCTCGCTCTCGGCGTGATTGACGGCATCATCGACGAGCCGTTTGGAGGAGCGCACCGCGACCTGATTGCACAGGCGACCTCGGTCAAGGCGGTCATCTCCGAGCAACTGGAACAGTTGGGCCGTTTAAGCCCGGATGAACTGGTACAGGACAGATACGAGAAGTTCAAACGAATCGGCGAGTACGCCTCCCTGTAAGCTGCAGGGGGCGTTTTTTGTCTTTTTTCTGCACGGAAAATCTGCTACAATCGAGTTCGAATAAGCGAGTTATCAGAGCTTTCAAAAAGTATGGCACATTTCTGTTGTGTGTATAACAGATATACGAAACGGAGTAATACAGCATGTTTCATACACGTTATGGTACATACTGTTTCTGTTTCATGACATGCTAAAGACGATATGGATTGGAGAGGTGGATTCCATGCAAAAGCTTGCGGTTCTGACCAGCGGCGGAGATTCGCCAGGCATGAATGCGGCGGTACGTGCGGCCGTTCGCCGTGCCGCTTACCACGGAGTGCAAATGTACGGGGTATATCACGGATACGAAGGTCTGATGAAAGGCGATATCCAGGAAATGACACTGGGCTCCGTTGGGGACATTATCCAGCGAGGAGGAACCATCCTCTATTCTGCCCGGAGCGAGGCTTTCAAGACTGACGCCGGACAGCAAAAAGCGGTCGAGCAGTTGCGCAAATTCGGGATCGAAGGGCTGATCGTCATTGGCGGGGACGGCTCTTTCCGCGGAGCGCAAAAGCTGACGGAAAAAGGCTTCCCGACGATTGGCGTTCCGGGCACGATCGACAACGACATCCCGTGCACCGACTTTACGATCGGGTTCGATACCGCGCTCAATACGATTGTAGAAGCGATCGATAAAATTCGCGATACGGCAACCTCCCATGAGCGCACCTACATCATTGAGGTAATGGGACGCGACGCAGGCGACCTGGCTTTGTGGGCAGGGCTTGCCGCAGGGGCCGAGTCGATTATCATTCCGGAAGAATCCCAGGACATGAATGATATTATCGAGCGTCTGCACGCCGGACAGCGCCGCGGCAAAAAGCATTCCATCATCATCGTGGCAGAAGGCGTGGGCAGCGCGGCTTCTTACGCCGAAGCGATCACCAAGGAAACAGGCTGGGAGACGCGCGTGACCGTGCTCGGACACATTCAGCGCGGAGGCTCGCCGACCGCGATGGACCGGATGCTGGCGAGCCGGATGGGTGCAGCCGCAGTCGACTTGCTGTTGGAAGGCAAAAAAGATCGGATGGTCGGCATTCAAAACAACCAGATCGTCGACGTTGATTTCAACGAAGCATTGTCACAGAAGCATCAATTGGATTTATCCGTATATCAACTGGCGCGAACACTGTCTATCTAGTCAAGCAAGCGCTTGAGAGCAGCAGTGTATAGAGGAGGCATAATTCCTATGTTAAGGAAAGCAAAAATCGTGTGTACAATCGGACCGGCGAGCGAGTCTGTCGAGACGCTGAAAAAGCTGATACACGCGGGAATGAACGTAGCTCGTCTGAATTTCTCCCACGGAAGCCACGAAGAGCACGCGGCGCGCATCGCAAACATTCGCCGCGCATCCGAGGAGACTGGCAAGCCGGTGGCGATCCTGCTGGATACGAAAGGGCCGGAAATCCGCACGGGCACGCTTGCCGTTGAGGCAGTCGAGCTGGAGGAAGGAAAAACACTGATCCTGACGACAGAGGAAATCGCTGGCACAGCCGAGCGCGTCTCCATTACGTACTCGGAGTTGCCGCAAGACGTCAAACCGGGCGATACGATTTTGATCGACGACGGCTTGATCGGGCTGACGGTTCAGGAGGTCCGGGGGAACGAGATCGTCTGCCTCATCAAAAACGGCGGTACGCTGAAAAGCAAAAAAGGCGTCAACGTACCGGGCGTCAAAATCAACCTGCCCGGGATTACGGAAAAGGATGCGCAGGACATCGAGTTCGGCATCCAGCAGCAGGTTGATTTCATCGCGGCTTCTTTCGTCCGCAAAGCCTCCGACATTTTGGAAATCCGCCAGATTTTGGAGCGCCACAACGTGCGCATCGACATCATCGCCAAAATCGAAAACCAGGAAGGCGTCGACAACGTCGATGAAATTCTCGTCGTAACAGACGGCCTGATGGTGGCGCGCGGCGACCTGGGTGTGGAAATTCCAGCCGAGGAAGTGCCGCTCGTCCAGAAAAAGCTGATTAAAAAATGTAACGAGCTGGCCAAGCCTGTCATTACGGCTACGCAAATGCTCGATTCGATGCAGCGCAATCCGCGTCCGACCCGCGCCGAGGCAAGCGACGTCGCCAACGCGATTTTTGACGGCACGGATGCGATCATGCTGTCCGGCGAGACGGCTGCGGGCAAATACCCGGTGGAATCTGTGGAAACGATGGACCGCATTGCCGTAAGAGCGGAGCAAGAGCTGAACTACCGCGAGATTTTGTACGCACAAGCCCAGCTTAAGCAAGTGACGATTACCGATGCGATCAGCCAGGCTGTCTCCAATGCAGCGCTGGATTTGGACGCGGCAGCGATCATTACCGCAACCGAGAGCGGACATACGGCGCGCATGGTGTCCAAATTCCGTCCTAAGGCGCCAATCGTCGCAGTCACTCCGCATGCGGCTGTCATTCGCCGTCTGGCGCTCGTAAACGGCGTCTATCCGGTGAAAGGCGAGCTGGCGAATACAACCGATGAAATGCTGGAGATGTCGGTGCAGGAAGCGCTCGACGCCGGCTTTGTGCGCCATGGCGATCTCGTGGTGATTACCGCGGGCGTGCCTGTGCGCGAAGTAGGGACAACCAACCTGATGAAAATCCACGTAATTGGCGATGTGGTGGCAAAAGGACAAGGCATCGGCCGCAAAGTCGTGACGAGCCGGGTCGTGATTGCCCGTTCCGCAGAGGAAGCGTTGCAAAAAGTCGAGGAAGGCGTCATTCTGGTGACGATCGGAACGGATTCCGACATGATCGAAGCCTTCAGCAAGGCTGGCGCCGTCATTTGCGAAGAGGGCGGGCTGACGTCTCACGCTGCCATCGTAGGCTTGAACCTGGGCGTGCCTGTGATCGTAGGCGTGCCGTTTGCTACAGACTTGTTGAAGGAAGGACAGGTCGTGACAGTCGACTCGGAGCGTGGGCATATTTATTCGGGTCATGCGCGCGTTTTGTAGGTAAAATAGTCTTGTTTTATATGGCTTTTCAGCCGAACCCCGTGATGAAAATCAACGGGGTTTTCTTTGTGTGCCACGCATGGCGACTAACTAAGCGGTGAAAGTCCGCTTGTGGGGGCTGGTAGTGGACAACCCCTAGCCAAGAGCAAGGGTGTTCATCGTGAGGTGGAATCTTAAGGAAGCTGGAGGCAAAATCCCGGCCCGAGGACAAACGAACATCATCAGGTAGAGGGGATGGGACGACCTTGCTGAACAAAGCAAAGCTACACGGACATCCCAGTGTAAATGATGCGGGGAGATGGGAGGAAAGGGAGTCGTCAGGAGCGAAGGGCAGCCAACTTCCAGCGGAAGGCTCACCGCAGAAGAACAGGGCGGAACACGAAGGAGATGGACGAATGAACTTCTACCCTCTCTCAAAGAAAGCGGGGAAACCATCAAGGAGCAAATCCGGGCAGGTAAATACCGCCCCAATCCCGTTCGTAGGGTAGAAATCCCAAAAGAGAACAGCGGCAGCCGGTTAATTAGGCGCTAGTTGCCGAAAACAGCGAGAAACGCCCGAAAATGAGGATTCGGGCGTTCCCCCCACTGGTTGGTAGTTTTGGTTTCGAGCTTCATCGGACGTTTTTCGATGTTTGTATAATTGCAAAGATATAGGCAGCTATTAAAACAAGAAGACTAAGCCACCAGAGTTGGTCTGTAATTGTATAAAGGAAAAATGCTAAAACGGCTCCATTCATGTCTCTTAATACGCTTACTTTTTTGAGCCTTTTGCAAAATTAGGTTTTCGTTTAAAAAATGAAGTTTAATGGTACGTAAAGTGGGAAATGCCACTTTTATAAGGTAAAGCCTAAAAGCAAGATGGGCATTCGGACAGAATTTTGCGATGCTGCTTTTTTCAAAAGAGTGCTTAGGCCGTTTTTTTGGATGGCTTGGCTTTCTTTCCTGTCAGAGCAGACACCAATAATACGATAGCATTCAAATACACATACGTTTTCACTTTTTGAATGCCACCGACATGTAGAT